>DASXQC010000632.1:0-9022 GCA_036493235.1 Reyranella sp. | reverse complement strand
CTCGAGCTCGGCGAGGTTCTTGGGCGGCGTCCACGAATTCTTCTTGAACAGGGTCTGGTTGTAGAACAGCGCCTGCGTCTCGATGGTCTTGGGCAGCGCGATCAGCTTGTCGCCGTAGCTGCCGAGCTGGATCACGATCGGCGCCAGCTTCTCCTTCCAGCCGAATTTCTGGGCGAAGGCGTTGAGATCGAGCAGCTTGTTGCCCGTCACGAAGCGCTGCGTCCACGACGGGCCGTTGGTCAGCACGATGTCGGGGCCCTGGCCGCCGGCCAGCGCCACCAGGAGCTGGTCGGGCAGCGCATTGCCGCGCCATTCGACCACCAGCTTGTAGTCCGACTGCGAGGCGTTGAAGGGCTCGACGAGATATTGAGTGAGCGCCGCCTGCTGTGCCGCCGTGGCGCCCTCGTACCACCAGACGATGGTCTTGGGCGCGGCCAGCGCGGGCCGGATCGTCGAAACAACGGCGGTCGTCGCCGCGCCCGCGAGGAGCGAGCGGCGCGTGGTTTTGGACGCGGTCATGGTTTCCTCCTCTTTCGTTGTTGCCGGTCAGCCCGCGAGCGGCTGCCAGTTCTTGATCTCGTTGCGAGCCTTCTGCCGGGCGAGCGCTACCAGACGCACCGCGAGGCTGCGCTCGCGCTCGACGATCGACGTGGGCAGGTCCTTCAGCTTGCTCATCACGGCGTTCTCGTCGCGGCTGAAGGCGCCGCAGACATAGCCCGCCATGCAGGCGATGGTGTCGGCGTCGCGGCCGAAGTTGGCGCCGTAGGTCACCGCCTTCCACGGATCGCCTCCGGCCAGCAGGCAGATCGCCAAAGTCGCCGGGATGGTCTCGCGGCTGTCGCAGGCGATGGCACGGCGGAAGCGCTGGTGATAGCCGGTACGGAAGCCGGAATAGTCGTTGGCGCTGCGGGCCAGCTCGAGCGCATTCTCGATCAGCTGGCGCATGTCGCGGCCGCTCCACGGCTTGATCGCGTTGAGCGCCGTCTGGATCACCTCGTCGATCGTCTTTGCACCGCCCAATGCGGCCGACACGGCGGCGGCGATGGCAGCGGCGCCGTCCTGGCAGAAGGCGACGTCGGTGACATGGATCAGGCTGGCGAGCTCCATCGCCTGTGCCGCGGCGGCGCGCGGATGGCCGGCATTGACGATGCCGACCGGCGCGATCGCCATGGCCGAGCTCGAGCTCGGCATGTTGCCGGTCGCGATGGTGCGCGGGGTGTCGCCGAAGCGCAGCTTGGCTGCCGAATGCAGGACGGACGGGAAGAAGCGGCCGACCTTCTGGCCGAAGATCTCCTTGTGCTGGCGCATCCACTCGGTCGCCCAGGAATCGGCGTCGGCATAGCCGTCGGTCGCCAGCAGCGCGTCGGCGATCAGGTTGCGCATGATCGAATCGTCGGTGCCGTCGCCCTCGAAGGTCTCGACCCAGCCGAACTTCGCGTGGATCTGCTCGGGCTCGAGGTTCTCCGTCGGCGTGCCCATCGCATCGCCGACGACGCCGAAGGCGAGGCTGGCGAACGCTCCTGTTTCGAGCTGATCGTTCCTGAGCGCGGCGGTTTCTCCCATTACCGACATTCCTTCGAAATTGCTTCTTGTTAGTTATACGTATAATTAAGGGCTGACCCGGTCAATCGAGAGATACCGCCCAGCGATGCAGCATCGTTCCGCCCGCCCGACGCAGAAGGACATCGCGGTGGCCGCCGGCGTTTCGCAGGCGACGGTCTCGATCGTGCTGAACAAGGTAGAGACGCCGTCGGTGCCGACAGCGACGCGCGAGCGGATAATGAAGCTCGCGGGCGAACTGGGCTATCAGCCCAACCATCCGGCCCGGACCCTGCGCAGCGCGCGGACCATGACGCTCGCCTGCGTCGTGCCCGACATCACCAACCCGTTCTATCCGGGGCTGGTGCGCGGCCTGCAGACGACGGCGGCGCCGGCAGGCTATGCGGTGCTGATCTACGACACCGACGGCTCGCTCGACGGCGAGCGGCGCGCGCTCGACTGGCTGCAGCAGGGGCGCGCCGACGGCGCCATCGGGGTGTTCTATCATTTCCGCGCGCCCGATCTCGGCGACGTGGCGCGCCGCACGGGACCTCTGGTGTTGCTCGGCCGCCAGGCGGCGCATCGCGGCCCGCCGATCGACAGCGTGTTCATCGACAACGTCGAGGCGTCGGCCGCGATGACGCGATGGCTGATCCAGCGCGGCCACCGCCGCATCGCCATGATCGTGGCCGAGTACGGCCCGACCCGGACCCGTGCCGAAGGCTACGAGGCGGTGATGCGCGAAGCGGGTCTCACGCCGCAGCTCGTTGTGGGCGTGCCCGCGATGGCGACCCTGTTGGCCGACCGCGATCGGCCAACCGCCGTGTTCGGGGCCAACGACATGCTGGCGATCGGCGCCCTGCAGGCGGCGCGCGAGGCTGGCCTGTCGATTCCCGGCGACGTCGCTATCGTCGGCTTCGACGACATTCCGACCGCAAAGCTGCTCGGCCTCACCACCGTGCGCCAGCCCGAGTTCGCGCTGGGGGCGCTGGCGGCGCGGACCTTGATCGACCGTCTGCAGCCCGGCGGAATGACGCCTACCAGCCAGCGGCTCGAGCTCGAGTTCGAGATCGTCGAACGCTCGTCGGCGTAGAATATGGCGAGCGTTACTGAAATCAGTCCGTCGTCTCGACTGGGGGCGAGCGTAGCGAGGCGTAGTGGAGAGACCTTGTTTCCACGCTTGAACAGTGTGCCAGTGGAGAAGGCCCCTCGGCTTCGCTCGGGCGGCGGGCAAACTGCGAGCAGTCGCGCCTGTAAGGAGAGAAACGCGTGAGCACCATTCCGCACGACTACGCCGAACGGGTCTATGCCGGCGTGCTGGGCAAGCTGATCGGTGTCTATCTCGGCCGGCCGTTCGAGGGCTGGACCTACGAGCGCATCCTGAAGGAGCTCGGGCCGATCAACTACTACGTCCATGACCGCCGCGACGTGGCGCTGCGCAACCACCAGCTCGTGGTCACTGACGACGACATCGCCGGCACCTTCGCCTTTCCGCGCGCGCTGGCCGACAACGACTATCCGCGCGATCTCTCGGCCGAGCAGATCGGCCAGGCCTGGCTGAACTACGTCGTCGAGGAGAAGTCGATCTTCTGGTGGGGCGGCATCGGCAGCTCGACCGAGCACACCGCGTTCCTGCGGCTCAAGTCGGGCATCCCCGCACCGAAGAGCGGCTCGATGGAACTGAACGGCCGCACGGTGGCCGAGCAGATCGGCGCGCAGATCTTCATCGACGGTTGGGCGATGGTGAGCCCCGGCAATCCCGAACAGGCGGTCCATCTCGCCGAGCAGGCGGCGCGGGTCAGCCACGACGGCGAGGCGGTGTATGCCGCGAAGTTGCTGGCGGCGATGGAGGCGCAAGCGTTCGTTGAAAGCGATGTCGAGAAGCTGTTGCGGGTGGGCCTCGGCTTCGTGCCGAAGGATTCGCTGATCCGCCGCGTGGTCGAGGATGTGCGCGATTGGCATGCCGGCGACAACGAGCACGACTGGCAGCGCACGCGGGCGCTGATCGCGGGCCGTTACGGCTACGACAAGTTCGCCGGCAACTGCCACGTCATTCCCAACCACGCGCTGATCATCCTGGCGCTGCTCTATGGGCGGAACAGCTTCCAGGAGACGATGCACATCGTGAACACCGCCGGCTGGGACACCGATTGCAACGCCGGCAACATCGGCTGCCTGTTCGGCATCAAGAACGGGCTGGCCGGACTCGATGCCGGCCCGGATTGGCGCACGCCGATCGCCGACCGCATGTACATCTCCTCGGCCGACGGCGGGGCTGCGGTCACCGACGCGGTGATCGAGGCGCAGGCGCTGGTCGTCGCGGGCCACAGGCTCGCCGGTGCGGCGGTGCCAGCCGCGCCCAAGAACGGCGCGCGCTTCCACTTCTCTTTTCCCGGCAGCCTGCAGGGCTTTGCCTGCGAGACAGGCGAGCCGGCGAAGCTCCATCCGCTGACCGTCGAGAACGCGGGCGGGCAACTGGCGATCGGCTTCCGCCGCCTCGCGGCGGGCCGTGTGGCGCGCGTGTCCAGCCCGACCTTCTTCGGCAAGGACGGGCTCACCATGCCGACCTACCAGATGGTGGCGTGCCCGACTCTTTATTCCGGCCAGACCGTGAAATGCCATCTCGCCGCCGACGTGCTGAACGGAAGCAGCGTCAGCGTCCGGCTCTATGCCAGCGTGTTCGGCGCCGGCGATGTGCTGACGAAGATCCAGGGCGAACCGCGTGTCGTCGATACGCAGTCCGACGTCACGTTGTCCTGGCGCCTTCCCGACATCGGCGGCTATCCGATCTTCGACATCGGCCTCGAGATCGAGGCGCAGGATTTCCGCGGCGTCGATGGCACGCTTTCTCTCGACTGGCTGCATTGGGACGGTGCGCCGGACGTCGTCTTCCGCCG
This sequence comes from Reyranella sp., assembly GCA_036493235.1. Classification (GTDB taxonomy): domain Bacteria; phylum Pseudomonadota; class Alphaproteobacteria; order Reyranellales; family Reyranellaceae; genus Reyranella. The sequence continues at coordinate 4,586 of DASXQC010000632.1, read as the reverse complement.
GCCCGATCTTACCAGCGAGATGTGGAAGCACGCCTGGATGAACGACGTCAGCCAGCTCCAGACGCGCTGGGAGCCGCTGCGGGCGACCAGCAGCGAGGGCCTCGGCATGCTGGCGCAAGGCACGCGAGACTGGCGCGATTACGAGGTCGCCTCGACGATGACCCCGCTGCTCGCCGAGGCCTGGGGCCTGGCCGCCCGAGTCCAGGGCCGCGAGCGCTACTACGCCCTGATGTTCGACCGGGTGAACGGCGGCCGCGTCCGCCTGGTCCGCCGCCGGCACGCCGAGACGGTGCTGGCCGAGCAGCGTTTTCCTTGGTCGCTCGACAAGGCCTATGCGCTCGGCCTGCGGGTCGAGGGCCAGACCATCCGCGCTTCGGTCGACGGCCGCGTGGTCCTCGAAGCCCAGGACGATGCCCTGAGCGGCGGCGCCATCGCCCTGTTGGTCGACACCGGCTCGATCGCGACCCAGGAAGTCCGGGTGAAGGCAGTCTAACGACTGTGGATAAGTCATCCCACGTCCCGCCAATTCGACAATCGTCCCAACGGTGGTATGGCGCAGGATCTGGGATGAATCGCCTGAAATGTAAGCCGGCCGCCTTTTTAGGCGTCCCACGGCGGCGGGACGCAGGACGGTTCGTTTCAGGTCGCCGCGAACAGGATGCAGCGCTCGGGGCGGATGGCGATCCAGGCGCGGTCGCCGGGCTCGGCGCTGACCGACGGGTGCACGACGGTGCGCAGCAGGGTCGAGCCGAGCCGGAGCTGGTATTCGCTCATGCCGCCCTGGAAGACGACGCGCTCGACGGCACATTCGATCGTCCCGCCGGCGGGATCGAGATGGGTCGTCACGTCCTCGGGCCGGAAGATGACGTCGACGGTGGCGCCCGGTGCCAGACCGCCGCGTGAGGGCACGGCGATCGAGAACGCGCCGTCGGCCAGCGCGACGGTAGCGAGACCATCGCCCGCCTCGACGATCCTGCCGCGCAGGAAATTCGCGCTGCCGAGGAAGTGCGCGACCGTGCGGTTGTCGGGCTGGCCATAGACTTCGCGCGGCGCGCCGGCCTGGACGATGCGGCCGGCCGACATCACCGCGACAGTGTCGGACATGGCGAGTGCCTCGGACTGGTCGTGGGTGACGTAGAGCGTCGTCACACCGGTGCGGGAGATCAGCTCCTGCAATTCGAAGCGCATCTGCTCGCGCAGCTTGGCGTCGAGGTTGGAGAGCGGCTCGTCGAGCAGCAGCAGCTTGGGCCGGCGCACCAGGGCGCGGGCGAAGGCGACGCGCTGCTGCTGGCCGCCCGAGAGCTTGGTCGCCTGCCGGCCGGCGAAGTCCTCCATGCCGACCAGGCGCAGCGCGTCCATCACCCGCGCCTTGATGTCCGATGCGGCGATGCGCGGGCGCTGGACCTTGAGCGGGTAGGCAACGTTGGCGAACACGTCCATATGCGGCCAGATCGCGTAGGATTGGAACACCAGCCCGATGTCGCGATCGAACGTTGGAACATGAACGCTTCGCGCTATGTCGGTGACGAGCTCGCCGTCGATCGCGATCGAGCCGCTGTCGGGCTCCTCGAGGCCGGCGACGCAACGCAGGGTCGTCGACTTGCCGCAGCCCGATTCGCCCAGCAACGTGTAGAAGCCGCCCGCCGGGACCTCGAAGTCGATGCCTTTCAGCGCCTGGAAGCTGCCCTCGGCGGTGGCGTAGGTCTTGGTGAGGCCTCGGACGGTCAGCATCGTTAGGACTCCGTGCGGGACAGGAGCTGCCGGCGCAGCACGAAGATCACCGGCGCGACGAACAGCAGGATCATGGTGCCGACCGCCGCGGCCTGCGCGGTCTGCCGGTCGGATTGCAGCTTCCACAGGATCACGCTCAGCACCCAGTTGTCCTCGGACTGGAGAATCATCGGGATGGTGAACTCGCGAAAGCCGACGATGAACAGCAGCAGGAAGCTCGCCATCAGCGACGGCGCCAGCAGCGGCAGCACCACGCGGCCGATCGTGTCGAGCCAGCGGCCACCCGAGGCGAGCGACGCCTCTTCCAGTTCGGGATGGATCTGGATCAGCGCGGCGCGCGACAGCCGGGTCGAGACGGCGAGGCGGTAGGAGTAGGCGAGGATCAGGATCCAGATCGTGCCGTAAAGGCCGATCGGAATCGTGAGATGCAGGATCATCACGGCGAAGCCCGTGATCACGGCAGGGATGCCGATCGACATGAAGCTCACGACGTCGAGCACGGCGCGGCCGGGGAAGCGCAGGCGCAGGATCTGCCAGGCCAGCAGCGCACCGATCAGGGTGATCAGGCCGGCGCTGAGGCCCGCCACGACGAAGGTGTTGCGCACGGCCGGCCAGAAGCGGTTGTCGGACAGCAGGGTCTGGTAGGCGCCGAAGCTCAGCGTGTCGTTGCTGCCGCCGGAGAGGCTGGTCCAGACCAGCACGACCGTCGGCAGGATCGCGGCGACCAGCAGATAGAGGCCGACGAACAGCAGCGCCGGCGTGCGCCAGCGTCCGAGCCGGTAGCGGGTCGGGCGGTAGCCCTTGCCGGTCACCGTCACGAAACGCTCGGCGCTGCGGATGAGGTGGTTGTAGACCAGCAGGAGCGCGATGGCGGCGACCAGGAACAGGAGCGCGGTCGCAGCGGCCTTGCCGTAGGCCGGCAACTCGTCCTCCGGATTGAGGTCGAAGTAGAGCCGCGTGCTGAAGACGCTGATGCGCGCGGGGAAGCCGATGATCAGCGGCATCTCGAACTGCTCGAGCGCGACCAGGGTGGCGAGGATCAGCGGCGCCAGCACGCCGGGCCGCAGCACGGGCAGGGTGACGCGGAAGAAGGTCGTGAACGGCCGCGCGCCCGAGGCGCTGCTCGCCTCCTCGAGCGACGGGTTCATGGTGCGCATGGCCGCGCCCAGCAGCAGGAAGACGAACGGCACCGAGGCGATGCCCTGGCACAGGATCAGGCCGGGCATGCTGAAGATATTGATCGGCCCGCTGCCGTCCAGCCCCAGCGCGAAGCGCAGCGCCACGTTCACCCAGCCGGCATTGGGTGCGAACAGCAGCGTCCAGGCGAAGGCGATGACGATGCCCGGTACCAGCAAGGGAAACAGGATCGCGGTGAAGATCGTCGTGCGCCATGGCAGGTCGGTGCGCTCGACCAGCCAGGCGAGCGTGAAGGCGGTGAAGAAGGTCACTACCACCGAGCCGCCGACGAAGATCGCCGTGTTGGGCAGCACGGCCGTCAGCAGGTTGGTGCCGATATAGACGTCGTACAGGTTGGCGAGCGTCCACTGCGCACCGGGCTCGAACGGCAACAAGTCGCTCGGGCCGCGGAAGGCGGTCGCGATCAGCGCCAGCAACGGTGCCATCACCAGGTAGATCGCAGCGACCGCCGCACCGGTCACGGCGATACCGCCGACCCAGCCGAGCTGGCCGCGCCGCTTGCGACGGGCGACAGGAACGGCCGATGCTTCTTCGGCCTGGACGGCCATGCGCTAACCCTTCTTGCTAGCCTTGGCCGCGGACGATCGACATCAGCTTGCGGTAGTACTCGGCACGCTGGTTCATCGTCTCGACATCCTCATAGATGACCTTGGCGCCTGCCGCCTTGATCTCCTTGGCGAGCGGCGATTCGGAGTTGGCGCGGATGTCGGCTTGGCCGGCCAGCGTCTCGTACAGCATCTTGGCTTCCGGTGAGATCAGCCAGGCGATCAGCAGCCGCGCGGCGTTGGGATGCGGCGCTTTGGTGACCTGGCCCAGCACGAACTGCGTCGCCGGCACCATCTCCATGATCTGGTAGCCGATGTTGAGCCCGTCCTTGTTGTAGAGGAACGCGCCGCTCACGCTCTCGGCGACGGCCAGCTCGCGCTCGCCCGATTTGAAGAAGGTCGAGACGTCGGCGGTGGTGATCATGAGCTTGCGCTGGTCGATCAGCGTCTTGATCCAGGTCTGGGTGCGCTCGAGGCCCCATTCGATGGCGAGGTAGCCGCCGAGCCGCGGCAGCAGGAAGTTGCCCGACACCATCTTGTCGGTCCATTTCGGGTCGAGCATCCCGTCCCACTTGTTCGGCACCTGCTCCTTGGTGAGCCTGGCCTTCATGTAGAGCGGCGCGTAGACGAAGTTGTGGTTACAGACCGCCTCGCCGTCCCAGAAGATGTCGCGTTCCTGCGCACCGAACTGGCGCCAGTCGTATTTCTCCAGCAGGCCGCGCTTCTGCACCTCGAGCGTGCCGCCGAGCGAGAACGTCCAGACGTCGGTGGCATGGCGGCCGGCGCGCTGCTCGGCGATCAGGCGCGAGCTTGCCTGCTGGTCGCCCAGCCAGGTGACCTTGATGCCGGGAAAGCGCTTGGCGAACTCGGCCGGAATCCACTGCACCGACGGCGAGCCAGGCGCCCAGATGATGACCTCGCCCTCGGGCTTGGCCTTTTCGTAGAGCGCGGCGAGTTGCGGCGAGACGCCCTGCGCCGGCTGCGCTCCCGCGCGGCGGATGAGGGCGGGTGCGGCGCCGAATGCCAACGCACCCGCGATGACGGCACGGCGCGACGACTGGCTCTTGTCCATGGCGTGTCCTCCTTGTCTTTGTCTTTTGGGTACTCGAACTC
>DASXQC010000631.1:0-5591 GCA_036493235.1 Reyranella sp. | reverse complement strand
CGAGGGATGCGAGGAGTTCCACGACTTCGAGGCGTCGTCGTCGCGCAGGCCCATGCGGTCGGCATGGCCCAGCATGGCGTGGCCCTCGCCCGACTTCGTCCAGTTGCCGCAGGTCATGTCCTGCTCGGCGCCGAACGCGGTGCCGTCGGGTTTCGAGCCGGTCAGGATGTCGTGCTGGTTGACGGTGTTGAGACGCGACGGCACCAGCCGGCCGTTCTCCGCCACCATCGTCTGCGCGCCGATCTTGTTGTTGGCCGAGTGCAGGTCGTCGACGCTCGCGGCGACCTGCACGCCGGTGGCGTTGACCCATGGTCCCTTGCCGATGCGCTCGCGTGCATTGACGGCCGTCGCGCCATTGATCGCCTGGGTGCTGAGATAGGCGCGCCAGGTCTTGGCGCCGGCGCCCGCCTTCTCGGCCAGCGCCTGGCAATGCTTGTCGGCGCCGTCGAGGCCGCCGTAGTTGGCGCCCGCGGGAATGCCGGTGCTGGTGATGAAGAAGGTCATGTTGGGAAACTGCGGCGGCTGTGGCTGCTGGGCTTCCGCGACGGTGGCGGACAGCAGGACGATGGCGGCAATCGCGGCGGGACGAAGTGGGCGCGTCATGTGCTCTCCCTGCACTGGTGTGCCGAAAGTGTCGGCCGCCGCCGACAACACGCCCAACTCACAACTGCGTGGGAAAAAGAAAGCGGCCCGGGGTCCCCACCCCGGGCCGCTCCACCCACGCTCTTACGCACCCCACCCTTAAGACGGCGCGGAGCTTCCGCCCGCCGCCGCCGCCGCGTCAGTGGGTTTTGTCACACAGGGCAGGAAGGTCGCAAAAAAGGTTTCAGGCCGGCAGTCGGTCCAGGCTCTCGAGGACTTGCGGCTGCGGCCACGTCCAGCCGAGCGCGCTCTCGTAGGCCCGCATCGCCTGCAGCACGCGGTGGTCGGCGCGCGCCGGGCCGACGATCTGCAAGCCCACGGGCAGGCCATTTGTGGTCAGGCCGGCTGGCATCGAAGCGGCCGGCTGGCCCGTCAGGTTGAACGGCAGGGTGTAAGGGGCACCTTTGGTCCAGCGTGGGAAGGCGTCGGAATTGTAGAGCGTCTCGACCAGCGGCGCGGCGGTCGGCGTGACGGGCGCGAGCAGCAGGTCGTAGGTCTGGTGCCATAGCGCCATGTCGCGCGCGAGCTTCGACTTCGCCTCGTAGGCGCGGGCGTAGTCGGACAGGGTCACCGCCAGCCCTTGCTCGGCGAGGGCGCGGAAGCCCGGATCGAGTTTGCCGTGGAGCTGGGTCGGCATCTGGCGCAGGCGGACACCGAAGCTGCCGCTCCACAGCGGCGCGAAGTTCTTCTGCAGGGGTTCGATCAGTGGACCAACGTCCTCGACATGCGCGCCCAGGGCTTCGAAACGGCGCGCTGCCGTCTCGACCAGGGTGCGCACCTCGGGATCGGCTTTGACATGGCCGAAGTCGAGGCTGAGGCCGATGCGCCAGCCGCGCACGCCGCCGTCGAGGCCGATCGTGTAGTCGCGGCCTTCATCTGGCAGCGAGCGCCAGTCGCGCGGGTCTGGGCCCGCCGTGACGTTCAGCGCCATCGCGGTGTCGAGCACGCTGCGCGCCAGCACACCCTGGCTGATCACATCGGCGAACGGCGAATCGGCGGGGTATTGCGGGATGCGGCCGAACGAGGGCTTCAGGCCGACCAGGCCAGTGTGGGCGGCAGGAATGCGGATCGAGCCGCCGCCGTCGTTGCCGTGGTTGAACGGGCAGACGCCCGAGGCGGTCATCGACGAGGCGCCGCCCGAGGAGCCGCCGGGCGAGTGTTTGGGGTTCCACGGGCTGCGCGTGGTGCCCTGCAAGGGCGAATCGGTCAGCGCCTTCCAGCCGAACTCCGGCGTGGTGCTCTTGCCGATGATCGCCATGCCGGCGGCGCGAATCCGGCCGGAGATCGCCGCGTCTTCAGGGGCGGGCGTGTCGTCGGTGGCGTGGCTGCCGTAGCGCGTCGGCCAGCCCTTGAGCGGCGTGGTGTCCTTGATCGAGGTCGGCACGCCGTCGAGCGGAGATAAAGGCTCGCGCCGACGCCATCGGTCTTCCGATGCGCGGGCGGCGGCGAGCGCGCCCTCGCGGTCGAGTAGCACCAGGAAGTTGAGATGCGGCTGCAGGCGCTCGGCGCGTTGCAGCGCCTGCTCGACCATCTCGACGGGGGAGAGCTCGCCACGGGCATAGGCGCGGGCGATTTCGGCGGCAGTGGACCAGAAGTTATGAGTAGACATGCGAGTTCGTGCGTTTCGACACATTGGCAGTTGATACAGAGTGTATTCTAGCGGTCAACGAAGGAGCGTTGGGCTTTGTTCGAAGCGGTCGGGGCCGCAGGCGCTGGTGTGCTTGCGTTTATGGTGGCGTTCGTCGTGGGCTATCGCGCGACGTTTGGCCAGCCGTGGGTTTCGCTGGTTGGCCTGGTGATCGGCGAAGTGTGTGCGGGCGTGTATTTTGGCGTGGCCAACTACGTCGGCCGCAGCAACCCGGGCCTGCTCGATGCGCGCCTGGTGGGCATCTATTTTCTCGCCCTGGTGTTCGCCGCCGGCCTGTGCGGCATCGTCGGCGCCTGGTTCGGCCATCGAAAATCGATCGGTCTCGGCCTGTTCTGAGAGCGTCCGCCCCCTTAAGCTCCGGCCCGACCGGAGGGAAACGCATGGTCGAGGTGAAGCTGGGCGCCGCCACGGCGACGCGTGTCGAGGAAAGCTACGAGCCGAACTTCGACGCCAAGGTGTTCTTCCCCGACTGGACTCCCGAGGTCGTGCGCGAGCACGGCAGCTGGATGTCGCCCAACCACTACGATGAGGCGTCGGGCTGGCTGAAGCTTTCGATCCACAGCTGGCTGCTCAAAATGGGCGGCAAGACCATTCTGATTGACACCTGCGTCGGCAATCACAAGTCGCGCAAGCACCGGCCGAAGTGGGACATGATGAACACGCCCTATCTCGACCGTCTGAAGGCGGCAGGCGTGACGCCGGACCAGGTCGACATGGTGATGTGCACCCACCTGCACGTCGATCATGTCGGCTGGAACACGCGGCTGGAGAACGGCCGCTGGGTGCCGACCTTCAAGAACGCGAAGTACGTCTGGAGCCAGGAAGATTTCGACTTCTACAAGGAACTCGATTCGGGGGAGAAGGGCCCGGCCAACGGCGGCTCGTTCCGAGATTCAGTGTTGCCCGTAGTCGAGATGGGCAAAGTACAGATGGTGACGGGCGGCGCCGAGATCGAGGACGGCCTCAAGGTCACGCCGGCGCCCGGCCACACGCCCGGCACGGTGCGCATCGAATTCGAATCGCAGGGCCAGAAGGCCTTGTTCTGCGGCGACATCCTGCACCACGCCGTGCAGGTCTATCATCCGGAGTGGAACAGCTTCGCCTGCCTCGACCAGGACAATGCGCGCAAGAGCAGGCTGGCGGCGATCGAGCACTGCGCGGGCACCGGTGCGATGCTGTTGCCGTGCCACTTCGGTGCGCCGTTCCACTGCCACATCGATCACAAGGGCGCGGGTTTCGCGCCGCGCTTTGCCGACAACTTCTGAAGAAGGGGAAAGAGACATGATCTACGAAATGCGAGTCTACCGATGCATCCCGGGCAAGCTGCCGGCGCTGCTCAATCGTTTCGCCAACATCACGCTCAAGATCTGGGAGCGGCACGGCATCAAGCAGGCCGGCTTCTTCACCACGGTGATCGGCGATTCCAACCAGGAGCTCACCTATTTCCTGCAATGGGAATCGCTGGCCGACCGAGAGAAGAAGTGGAACGCCTTCCAGGCCGATCCCGAGTGGCACGCCAAGCGCGCCGAGACCGAGAAGGACGGCGCCATCGTCGCCAACGTCGACGTGCAGATCCTGCAGCCGACGGCGTTCTCGTCGGTCAAATAGTCACTGCATCTCGAGGTGCGCGTCCTTCGCGACGCGCGCCCATTTCTCCATGTCGTTCGCGACGTAGGCCGCGAACTCCTTGGGCGTGCCGAACTGCGTGTCGGCGCCGAGCTCGGTGAACTTCGCCGTGACTTCGGGCGAACGGACGGTCGCGTCCACCGCGCCGTGCAGCTTGTCGACCAGCGCCGGCGACGCGCCGGCCGGCAGGAAGACGCCGTAGGAGATCGCCGCCTCGTAGCCCGGGAGTCCCGACTCGGCGATGGTCGGGATGTCGGGCGCGGCACCCGAGCGCTTCTCGCCGGTCTGGCCGAGCGCCTTGAGCTTGCCCGCCTTCACGTGCGGCAGCGCCGTCGACAGGCCACCGAAATAGATGTCGACCAGGCTCGCCATCAGGTCGGCCATCGCCGGTCCGCCGCCCTTATACGGCACGTGGACGATGTCGGCCTTGCCCAGCGACTTGAACAGCTCGAGCGCGAGATGCGTCGCGCCGCCGGCGCCGGCCGACGCGCCGTTCAGCTTGCCGGGTCGCTCGTGCGCCATCTTCAGGAGCTCGGCGACGTTCTTGGCCGGCAGATCGGGCCGCACCACCAGCAGCATCGGGTTGATGCCGACCGGCGCCACCGCGGCGAAGTCGGTGCGGATGTCGTAGGTCAGGCTCTTGTTGAGCGCGGCCGCCACGGTCGTCGAGCCGTTCGACGCCAGCATGAACACGCTGCCGTCGGTCGGCGCCTTGGCGACCGACGCGCAGGCGATCTCGCCGTTGGCGCCGGCGCGGTTCTCGACCACGACGTTGCGCTTCAGCCGGTCGCCGATGCCCGGCGCGATCAGCCGCGTCAGCAGGTCGTTCGGCCCGCCGGGCGGGAAGCCGACGACGAAGCGCAACGGCTTGTCGGGAAAATCGGCAGATTGAGCGCGGGCGACGAAGGGAGCGGCAACGGTTCCGCAGAGTAGGGCGCGGCGGGTGAGACGGTTCATGCGGGCGAGTATGGTTGCTTATGGCTCTGGTGCAAACGATTGACGGCGCTCTGCATTACGACGTGGTCGAGCAGACCGCGCCCTGGTTGAAGAGTGGCTTGCCGATCCTGATGCATCACGGCATCGGCAGCAGTGGAGCGCTGTGGCGCGGCTGGTATCCGGCGCTGGTCGATCGCTATCCGCTGGTCGTGTTCGACATGCGCGGCTGCGGACGCTCGCACATCCCCGGGCGGGACTTCGCGTGGTCGCTCGACCGCATGGTCGAGGACCTGTTCGACGTCGCCGATGCCGCCGGCCTCGCGCGCTTCCACCTGATTGGCGAATCGATCGGCGGCACGATCGCGCTGGCGGCGACGCTCGCGCGGCCGGACCGCATTGCGACACTCACCGTCAGCAACGGCGCACATCTCGGGGCCACCATCGGCCGTGTCCACGCCTGGAAGAAGCAGCTCGACGAGGGCGGTTCGGCCGGCTGGTCCAAGGCCTTCATGCCCGACCGCTTTCACGCCGATGCGCTCACGGCCGAGCAGTGGCAATGGTTCGAGACCGAGCAGGCGAAGTGGCCGCGCGACTCGATCCTGAATGCGCTCAGCGTGCTGATCGGCGCCGACCTGACGCCGCGGCTGGGCGGGATCAGGTGTCCGACGCTTTTGTTGCACCCCGACGGGAGTCCCTTCATTCCCGTGCCCGTCATGGCTGAGTTGCACCGGTTGCTGAG
>DASXQC010000630.1:0-3269 GCA_036493235.1 Reyranella sp. | reverse complement strand
GAGCGGGAATTTGCGGATCTCAGACAGGTAGCGGCTGAGATTGCCCTCCGGCGAGAGGGCCGACGGCAGGGCGGGAAGGTTAGCGGACGCTGCACTCATGGGGGTTCCCCCTTTCTCGCGGTGAACGGGCATTTAGCACTCTCGCCCGTCGACTGCTAATCCCGACTGTATAGGTCGGATGATCAGCGGGTCAAGTAAATCCTACTATTCCCCTCAGGTATTAGGGAGATTACTTAACACTGTTCAGTTCAGCCACGAGCTTTGCCATGTCGTGCGGCAATTCTGAGGCGAAGGTCATCTCCCGGTGGGTCCGAGGATGCCTGAACTCCAGGATGGCCGCGTGAAGCGCCTGCCTCCCGAAGGATTTCAACGACAGCGGCCCCGCACTGTTCCGGCGCCGGCCATACACAGGGTCGCCAACCACCGGACAGTCGATATGCGCCATGTGGACCCTCACCTGATGGGTCCGGCCAGTGTGGAGTTTGGCCCCCATCAGGCTGGCGACCGGTGCCAGGGCTGGCCCGAAACGCTTCTCCAGCCAGTATTCCGTGACCGCCCGCTTGCCGCTGGTCTGGCGGACGGCCATGCGCTTGCGGTCGACCGGATGGCGGGCAATCGGCGCGTCGATCGTGCCGGCCTTGGCTTTCGGCGCGCCCCAGACCAGCACCTGGTAGATCCGGGTCAGGTCATGGGCGGCGAACAGCTTGGAAAGCGCGTGGTGCGTGACGTCGTTCTTGGCCGCCACCATCACCCCCGACGTGTCCTTGTCGAGCCGGTGCACGATCCCCGGCCGCCGCACGCCGCCGATGCCCGACAGGCTGTCGCCGCAATGGGCCAGCAGGGCGTTGACCAGTGTCTTGTCGGGGTTGCCGGGTGCGGGATGGACGACCAGACCAGCCGGCTTGTTGAGGACGAGGAGATCGTCATCCTCGAACAGGATATCGAGGTCCAGCGCCTGCGGCTCGGGCTCGGCGGGCTCCGGCTCCGGAATATCGACGATGAAACGCTCGCCGATTTTGACCTTGCGGGAGGGCTCTTCTACTGTCCGGCCCGATTGGTTTGAAGGTTCAGCCAGCGCCACCCGCCGGCTTTCGATCAGCGCCTTCACGCGGCTGCGCGTGAGGGTCGGCAGGGCGGCCGCGAGAGCGCGGTCCAGCCGCTCGCCGGCGGTGCGTTCGTCGACGGTCACGATGTGTCGCTGGGCTTCGTTCATGAGGTCTTCTTGGCGCCCCCGTCTTCCTCGCAGGCTTCTGCACCGCTTTGGCTGAAGGTGCTGGTGGTCGTGATGGGCCTGCTGATCGTGGTGGGCTTCATCGTCGTCGCGGCCGAAATCTCGCGCCGCATGTCTAGCGCCTCCTCCGGCCCTACGCCATCCGGCGCCGCCTTCTCCGAGCGCATCGCCCTTCCCTCCGGCTCACAGGTCGTCTCGGTCAGCCCGGCCGGCGACCGCGTGGCCGTGCACGTCAAGGCCGCTGACGGGCGATCCACCCTCTATATCGTCGATCCGCGCAACGGAGCCCTGCTCGGCACGATCGATTTCCCGCCTGGTGCAGCGCGCTAGGATCAGCCCCGGATTACCCCAATGAATTTCCGTAGTGACAACGAGGCCGGCGCCCATCCGGCGATCCTCTCCGCCGTGACCAAGGCATTTCAGGCCGGGCCGGTGCATTCCTACGGCGCCGACGAATGGACCCAAAAGGTCGAGAACCGGCTGCGGGAGATCTTCGAGAAACCCGACCTCTGCGCCTTCCCGGTGGCGACCGGCACCGCCGCGAACGCGCTGGCGATCGCCTCCTGCTGCCCGCCGTGGGGCGCGATCTTCTGCCATCCCGCCTCGCACATCGCCGTCGACGAGGCGAATGCGCCGCAGTTCTTCACCGGCGGCGCTCAGCTCATCGCGATCGATGGCGGGGCCGGCAAGATCGACCGCCGCAAGCTCGAGGAGGCGCTGGCCCAGCCGGTCTATGGCGTGGTGCACCATCCGCAGCCCGCCGTGGTCAGCCTGACCCAGGCCACCGAGTGCGGCGCCGCCTATGCGCCGGAGGAGATCGCTGCGATCTCGACCGCTGCCCGCCGCCACGGGCTGAAGGTGCACATGGACGGCGCGCGCTTTGCCAATGCGCTGGCCTTCGTCGGTTGCGCGCCGGCCGAGCTCTCGTGGAAAGCCGGCGTCGATGTGCTGAGCCTCGGCGCCACCAAGAACGGCGCGATGGGCGCAGAGATCGTGATCTTCTTCGACTCGGCCGCGGCCAAGGATTTCGAGTTCCGGCGCAAGCGCGGCGGCCATCTCTTCTCCAAGATGCGGCTCTTGTCCTCGCAGCTCGACGCCTATTTCAGCGACAGCCTGTGGCTGGACAATGCCCGCCACGCCAACCAGATGGCGCGCCGGCTGGTCGCCGGCCTGACGCCGCTGCCGGGCACCTCACTGCTCTACCCGGTCGACGCCAACGAGATCTTCGTGGTGCTGCCGGCCAAAATGCACGACGCGCTGCGGGCCGCCGGAGCGCAGTACCATCCCTGGCCGTCCGACCGGCCGGGCGAACGGGCGTTCCGACTGGTCACCGCCTTCGACACCCAGCCCGCCGACATCGATCGCTTCCTCGCCGTTGCCAAGTCCAGTGTGAGCTCATGACCCATCAGCGTACGCTTACCGCCGCCCACTGGGGCGTTTACGAAGTCGAGTACGACGACAAGGGACAGGCGGCGAAGCTGCACCCCTTCTCGAAGGATCCCGATCCCTCGCCGATCGGCCTGCACATGCTGTCCGACGAGGTGGCGCGCCTGCGCGTACGCCGCCCCGCCTTCCGCAAAAGCTGGCTGGAGCACGGTCCGGGTGCGGCGAGCGACAAGCGCGGCCAGGAGCCGTTCGTCGAAGTGCCGTGGGACGAGGCGCTCGACCTGGTCGCCGCCGAGCTCAAGCGGGTCAAGGACAAGCACACCAACAAGGCGATCTTCGGCGGCTCCTACGGCTGGTCGAGCGCCGGCCGCTTCCACCACGCCCAGAGCCAGGTGCATCGCTTCCTGAACGCGATCGGGGGCTACGTGCGCCACATGGATTCCTACAGCCTGGGGGCGGCACGCGTGCTGATGCCCCACATCGTCGCCGGCATGGAAGACCTGATGTCCATGCACACGACCTGGAACGTGCTGGCCGAGCACTGCAAGCTGTTCGTGACCTTCGGCGGTGCGCCGCGCAAGAACGCGCAGATCAATGCCGGCGGCGCGATGGTCCATCGCCTCAAGGACGGTCTCTACGGCATGCGCGCCAA
>DASXQC010000629.1:0-10205 GCA_036493235.1 Reyranella sp. | reverse complement strand
GGATCGGCCGGCCCGTACCCGAGCAGCGCCACGTCGTTGTAGTAGAGCAGCGGCAGTGCCCGGCTGGTCGTCTGCTCGATGCAGCCATGCGGGTACTTGTCGAGTGCGCGCAGGAGGCCGGGCACGTCGATGCCGGGGATGCGCGAGAGCGCGACGCTGACCTGCGCGGTGCCTGCCGCGAAGGGCGAGATCACCTCGCGATCGACCGTCAGCTCGCGCGAGGCCTCGAGCGGGGCTGTGGTATCGACCGCAGACGGCGTCTGGGCGGCGCGCACCTGGATGTCCCAGTCGCGGCGGACCGAGAAGTTGCCGGGGCCGCTGATCGCGACCACGACGTTGCCCAAGCCGACGTCGCCGGCCTTCAGCGGCCAGCCCAGCAGCTCGCGCTGGTTGGCGTTGAGGTGCTGCGTTTGCGACACCGGTCGCTCGAGTGAGATCGAGCCGGTCGCCTCCAGCGTAACCTTGTAGTCGCCGGCCTGGCCCTCGACGTTGTGCAGCGACAACGCCACTCGGGCGGTGTCGCTGGGCGCCAGGAAGCGCGGCAGGATCACGTCGGCGGTGACGGCGTCGCGCACGAACATCCGCTGATCGGCCGAGCCGACCTTGGTCTTGTCGTAGGCGACCGCCATCAGCCGCAGCTGACCGATGAAGTCGGGGATCTCCAAGGCGATCTTGGCCTCGCCGTTGTCGTCGAGCTTCACCGGGCCGCTGAACAACGCCACGGTGCGGGTCGGTACGATGTCGAGCCCGCCGATGTCGCCGGCGTCGCCGCCGGTGCGGATCTTGCCGAGCTCGTCGGCCTTGGTGTCGAGCAGGCGGCCATAGTCGTCGCGCACGGCGAGGCCGAGCTGGCGCTTGCCGAAATAGTAGTCGGCCGGCTTCGGCGTCTTGAAGCGTGTGAGCTGCAGGATGCCTTCGTCGACCGCAGCGAGCGTGACGTAGGCGTCCTGCCCCTGAGCGCCGGTGACGTGCAGCGGCACCTCGATGCGCTGGCGCGGCGTCACCTTGTCCGGCGCGGCCAGCTGGACCTGCAGGGTGCGCAGGCCGGGATCGATGCCAAGCCACGTCGCGCCGATCGCGCGGACCGGCGTGCGTTCGGCCGGCGTGGCGAGCGGCCGCCAGGCGGTGACCACCGCATAGGCGCCGGCGCCCCATTCGGCCTTCACCGGCACGTCGATGGTCGTGCCGCCGGCCGGGACCTGCGTACTGAGGGTCTCGTACACCTTGTCGGTGGCGATGGTGACGACCGCTTCGCCGGCGAACGGCGCCTCGATGCGGAGCTTGGCGGTGTCGCCCGGCGCGTACTTCTCGCGGTCGCTCGCGACCTTGAGCGTGTCGGGCGCCGCCTCGGCGCTGCTGTCGCCGCCCCACCAGCCGACATAGAAGGTGACGGTGGTCGAGACGCTGGCGCGCTTGTCGGTGATGGTGAGCTTGTGCGGGCCCCAGTCGAGGTGCTTGGCGAAGCTCACCGGTGCGTCGGCCTTGAGCAGCATGGTGCCGGCATCGATCTGGCGCTCGGCGGTGACGCTCTGCCAGCGCCAATGGCCGTCGGTCAGGTACCACTGGTAGTTATAGGTGATGCGCTCCAGCGAGTACTCGACGCTGTCGGAGATCTGCTTGCCATCGGGGCCGAGCGCCACGATGTCGAAGCCTGTATCGACGCCTTCGCGGGCGTAGCGGCCGTCGAAGTTCGACTTGATGCCGAGATAGACGTCACGCGTGCGCAAGGGTAGCGACTTCTCGGTCTTGGTCGCACGGCCGTTGCCCGGCTCGAACACGCGGGCGGTGAGCTGCGCGCGCAGCGGCAGGCCGGTGTCCTTCACCTGGTCGCCGGCCCATTCGATCTTGGACTTGCCTTTGTCGTCGGTGTCGGGACCGGTGAGGGTGATCAGCGGCGGCTCGTAGTTCTTGCGCTCGTCCTGGCTGCCGAAGTCATAGGCGGCGAAGGCCGGGAAGGGATTGGGATCGACGATGACGCGCAAGTCGCTCTCGACCTTCAGGCCCGAGGCCGGCGCGCCGTAGAGGAAGTCGGCGCTGACGTCGAACGCCGCGGTCTTGCCGGTCCGCAGGACCGTGGCGTCGGTCGACAGCTCGACTTTGAGCTTCTCCGGCACGAAGTCCTCGACCGAGAACTCGACGCGGCCGACCGGTGCCCCCTTGGGATCGATGCGCGCCGACACCGACCACAGGCCGCGGCGCGACGACTTCGGGATGTCGATCGCCTGGTACAGCGCGCCTGACGCCGGCAGAGGCAGCGTGTAGCGCGTGAACTCGGTGCCGTCGGGGCGGTTGACGGTCAGCGTGACCGGCATGTCCTTGATGGCATTGGCCGAGTCGTCGCGCATCATTGCGACGAGGTGCACGGTCTCGCCGGGCCGGTAGACGCCGCGCTCGGTGTAGAGGAAGGCATCGATCGGGCCGGGCAGGGCGCGGCCCTCGATGCCGCGATCCGAAAGGTCGAACGCCGACTTGGTGAGCTCGAGCCGGGTGAATTCCTCCTTGGCCTGGTCGGTCACCATGATCGACACGGCTTCGGCAGCGCCCCGGCCGCGCAGCATGCCGGCCGGGAAGGTGGCACGGCCCTGGGCGTCGGTCACCGCCTTGCCGATCGGCTCGTTGCCGCGCGACAGCAGCACGACCTCGGCGTTGGTCAGAGGCTGGGCCGAGGCGAGCGAGCGGGCGAACACGGTGAGCCCGTCGCGGCCGGTCAGGCTGGTGAGGGCGATGTCGGTGTCCATCACCCACATGCCGGCGAGGTTCTTGCCGTTCGCCTCGTCGTCATCGTCTCCGCTGTCGTCGTCGTCCTTGGCCGGCGGCTTGGCCGAGTTCCACACCACGACGAAGTAGGCGCCGGGCTTCCAGTCCTTGATGGTGTCGCGGATCGGGAAGGCGGTGGTGATCGCCTGGTTCTGGACGTTCTTCACGGCCATGGTGCCGCGCCAGATGCGCTTGCCATTCTCGCCGCTCAGCCACTGGCGCAGGTTCCACGACTCGGTCACCGGCTCGGTGCCGGGGAAGTTCGAGGATGAATAGTAGTAGGAACGGCCGCCGGCGAACTGGTCGAGGCCGCGCTCGTTCACGCGATAGACCGAGATGCCGAGCTTGCCGACATTGACCGTGGTGACCGGCAGGCCGGCGGCGGTGCCGCGCGGCAGGATGAAGCCCTTGCCCGGCAGGGTGATCGCCGCAGGACGCGGGCCCAGCGCCAGCGAGACCTTGCGCTCGTCCTCGAGCTTGCCGCCGCTCGCGCTGGGAAAGCCGGCCAGCAGGGTGACGGCGTAATCCTGGCCGTAGGCGAGGCCGCCGATGCAGAGCTTGTCGTCGACCATGCGGATCGCCGACTTCACCTCTGGCGTGATGCGCAGATAGTCGGCGTACTTCACGTTGTCCGTGGCCAGCGGCTTGTTGAAGTACAGGCACGCCTCGGCCTCGGCGCTGCTGTTGTCGAGGCTGAGGCGGCTGTAGTGGAACGGCTCGACCGGCACCGGCCGCGGGACCGGCGTCCCCGGCGTGGCTTGCGGCGTCGGCTGGGCGGCCGGCGTCGTGCCCGGACGCGGCTGGGCCGGCGTTGCTGGAGTCGTCGTCGGTGTGGTCTGGGCTGTCCGGGTCGGCGGCGCTCGGTCGACGGTCTCCCGCGGGCTGCCGATGAGATATCCCACGATCCCCGATCCCAGCATCAAAGCCACGACCAGAGCAGCCCACGTCGACTTGTTCATGAAATCCCCCGCTTGGCGAGCACGCGGACTCTACCGTCGCAATTGTGCAGGGACTGTGGAGAGCTGCGAGCGCAACCAAAATATCCCGATGCTGTTGCGCGCAAGTCACGCTATCACAGCACACACGAAACATCGCGCTGCCGCATACGAAACAATGGTATTGCATCTGATAAAGCTCGCGGTCGGCGTCGACGACCTTGCACACATGAAGAAGGTCCAGGCGATGCGCCGCAAGCAGCGTCGCCAGGGACCGCGGTCGCCGCACTGGGTCTATACCCGCCACATGCCGAAACGGGTCGAGGAGCTGCTGAAGGGCGGCTCGCTCTACTGGGTCGTGCGCGGCGTCATCCGCTGCCGCCAGGAGCTGGTCGGCTTCGAGGAGGACTTCGACAAGGAAGAGGCGCGCAAGTACTGCCGCATCCAGGTCAAGCGCACCATCGTCCCGACTGCGCCGCGCGCCTGCCGCGCCTTCCAGGGCTGGCGCTACTACGGCGGCGACGATGCCCCGCCCGACCTGTCCAAGGGCGACACCGGTGACATGCCCAGGGAGATGGCCGACGAGCTGAAGCGGCTGGGGCTGCTCTAGCGTCCCGCGTCCCACCCGCGTGGGACGCCTCCGATGCCGATTCTACAAGGATTCTGGGCGATTCGTCCCAGATCCTGCGCCACATGCCCGTTGGGACGATTGTCGAATCGGCGGGATGCGGGACGACTTATCCACAGTCGCGTGGTCCGTGCGGGTCTGGAACGGTGAGACTGCAATCTTACCCGAGATCGTTCTACACTGGGTTGCAGAGCATGAGGGGGCGAGCATGCAGCGACGTTGGCTTCTCACGGCGGGACTGGCCGCCGGCCTGTTCGGTGCAACAAGCGCCTATGCCCAGGCCGATCGGCTGCCCTCCTGGAATGACGGTCAGGCCAAGAAGGCGATCCTCGACTTCGTGGTGCGCACGACGACTGCGGGCGGATCCGACTTCGTGCCTGTACCGGAACGGATCGCGGTGTTCGATAACGACGGCACTCTGTGGGCCGAGCAGCCGATCTACTTCCAGCTCGCCTTCGCCATCGACCGGGTGAAGACGCTCGCGCCGCAGCATCCGGAGTGGAAGGACCGCGAGCCCTTCAAGTCGGTGATCGCGGGCGACATGGCGGGCCTGGCCGCCACCGGCGAGAAGGGCATGCTAGAGATCGTGGCGGCGACCCATGCCGGCATGACGGTCGAGGAGTTCACCCGGACGGTCGAGGAGTGGGTCGCGACGGCGCGCCATCCGCGCTTCAATCGGCCCTACACCGAGCTGGTCTACCAGCCGATGCTCGAGCTGATGGCGCTGCTGCGCGCCAGCCAGTTCAAGACGTTCATCGTCTCCGGCGGCGGCATCGAGTTCATGCGCCCGTGGACCGAGAAGATCTACGGTATCCCGCCGGAGCAGGTGGTGGGCTCCTCAGGCGTAGTGAAGTTCGAGCTGCGCGATGGCAAGCCGGTGCTGGTGAAGGAGGCCAAGGTCGAGTTCATCGATGACGGGCCGGGCAAGCCCGTCGGCATCAATCGCTTCATCGGTCGTCGCCCGGTCTTCGCGTTCGGCAATTCCGACGGCGACCAGCAGATGCTGGAGTACACCGCGGGCGGCCCGGGCGCGCGCTTCATGGGGCTGGTGCACCACACCGACGCGGCGCGCGAGTTCGCCTACGACCGCCAGAGCCACATCGGCAAGCTCGACAAGGCACTCGACGAGGCCACGCAGCGGAAATGGGTCGTGGTCGACATGAAGGCCGACTGGAACGCGATCTTCCCGTTCGAGAAGAAATGACGCAGGCCGAGGCCGGCATCCGGAACCCCGCCGATTGTGCTATTCAAGTTGCCTGCCTCAAGGAGTGGTCACCATGAGCAACACCGCCGTCCTTCCCGTTCATCTCCCGGCCGCGATTCCTGTTCGCGAGATCCTGCCGTGGCTGCTGTTCGGTCTTCTGATGGCGCTGGCGCTCTACTTCGTTGGCGCCGAGCAAGGCGCCACATCGCTGTTCCCCGGCATGTACATCCACGAGTTCGTGCACGACGGACGACATCTGCTCGGCTTCCCCTGCCACTAGGGCGGTAAAGCTCTCCTGTGGTCAGGTCGCTGCTTATTCGCGGCATGCTCGCGGGCTTCGTGGCAGGCCTGCTGGCTTTCGGCGTGGCGCGCATCCTCGGCGAACCGTCGGTCGACCGCGCCATCGCCTTCGAGGAACAGGCCCACAAGGCAGCCCATCCGGGCCATCAGCATGAAGACGAGCCCGAGCTGGTCAGTCGGGTGGTGCAGCGCGGCATCGGTCTGTTCACCGGCGTGGTCGTGTACGCGACGGCGTTTGGCGGCCTGTTCGCTCTGGTCTTTGCCTTCGCCTATGGCCGCATCGGCAACCTCTCGCCGCGCGCCACGGCAGCGCTGCTTGCGGCAGCAGCGTTCGTGGCGCTGGTTCTCGTTCCCGACCTCAAATATCCGCCCAATCCGCCCGCCATCGGTGAGGCCGAGACGATCGGCCAGCGAACGGCGTTGTTCGTCGCCATGATCGCCGTATCGCTCGCGGCGATGCTTGTCGCGTTGGCGGTGGGTCGGCGGCTGGTGCTGCAATTCGGCGCCTGGGACGCCAGCCTCGTCGGCGGTGTCGCCTTCATTGTGTTGATCATGGCGGCAATGCTTCTTCTGCCGGCGATCAACGAAGTACCGGCGCAGTTCCCGGCCGATCTGCTCTGGCGATTCCGGATCACGTCCATCGGCATCGAAGCCGTGCTCTGGACTGCGATCGGACTGGTGTTCGGCCGCCTGGCCGAGACCGTACTACGAAGCGAGCAGAGAGGACTGTGGTCGCGCCAACGCGTCTGACCTGGATCTGCCATGCCGCTACGGCGGCGACGCGGCAGGCCGCCTTTCCTGGCGACGAGGTCATCGAGGACAGGCAGCACGCCGCCGCGCACGCGCTCGCGAGCGAGATCGGTGCCCATGATCGGATTTTCGTCGCGCCGGAACGTCGGACGCGGCAGACGGCGGAAGCTCTCGGTCTCGCTGCCTCCGTGGACCCTGACTTGAGGGACTGCGACTACGGACGATGGTCGGGTCGATCCCTGGCCGATTTGTCCGAAGCGGAGCCCGACGCGTTGTCGGCCTGGCTGGCGGAGCCGGATGTGGCGCCGCCTGGCGGCGAATCCGTCGCCGACACGATCCGACGCATGGCCGCGTGGCTCGACCGGCATGCAGGCGATGCGACGCGCCTTGTTGCCGTGTCCCATCCTGCCGTTATCCGTGCCGCGGTCGTCCATGTCCTCGAGGCACCGGCCACCTCCTTCTGGCGGATCGGCGTGGCGCCGCTCGGCCTGGTGCGCCTGTCTCATGACGGCCGACGATGGACGCTGATGGCCGGGAGTCGATCGCGCGCCCCTTAAGTGAGGCGCCTCGGCAAAAGATCACTGCGCCACGGCCTCGACGTCGGGCAGTTTCCAGCTCTTGTCGAACAACGGCTTCTCCGGCCCGTAGAGGCGAAACAGCAGCTCGAACTTGCGCGCCGGGTCGGTCGGCACCCAGTTCGCGTCCTTGCCGGATGGCGCCTTCGGCCCGAAGAAGACATCGACCGATCCGTCGGCATTCTTCTGCATGCCCGAGGTGATCGAGGCGAGGCTGGCGCGCGGCATGTTGCGGACCAATGCATGGGTCTCGCGATCGTAGACCGTGACCGACCAGTACTGCTTGACCGGCGCGTTGGGCGGCACGGTCAGGCGGTAAGCCTTGCCGCCGTCGAGTGCGTCGCCGTCCTTGTCTTTGGCAACCATCAGATAGAACTGTGCCGTGCCCAGGCGCTTGATGCCGGTGAAGCCCAGCGTGTAGGTCACTCCGCGCATGTCGATCGGATAGCTGTTGGGGTCGGCGTAGCCGCTTTCGGCCGCGTGGGCCACCTCGGCCGTCGCGGCGGGGAACCAGCGGATTCCCGCATTGATCACCGGGAAGCCCTCATCGTAGCGCCGCGACATCAGGACGTGTGCTTCCTGGGCGGCGGCGTTCAGCGCTTCGTCGGTTTTGGCGCCGGGGTTGTAGGGCTTGCCCTTCTCGATGCCGAGCGTGCGAAGCTGGTCGATCATCGCCCGGTCGCGCTGCAGCCAGGGCTCGGTCTGCACGACGCGGTCGAGGTTGCGGTAGAAGCTCGCGTCGTAGCGGATGGTCGAATCGAACAGCGTATCGGCGGTGTCGACAAAGTTGGTCGAGGGCGAATTGGTCGCCTGCGCGAGCTTGTAGACCTTGATCATCTTGCCATAGGCCACCGATTTGGCGATGTCGGCGTCGCCGTGGCTGGCAAGGTTCGAGCGCAGCAGGGCAAAGCCCGTGTAGGTGTCGGAGTGCAGGACGAAGTAGCCTTGCGGCACTGCGCCGTTGTAGCCGGGCGGCAGGATCACGTACTTGCCGCCCTTGCCCTTGTCGGCGCCTTCCGCCCCGGCATCTTCCAGCGGCATCTGCCAGGCATTGACGATATTGCCCGCGATCGACCCGCCAGCCGCCGGCGGAACCTCGATCACGATCGGTCCGTCCTTCACGTTCCAGAAGCACATGAAGTAGATCGAATCGGGATTGGGCGTGAGCGTCTGGTTCTTCCAGTTCGCCGGCCGCGACCAGAACAGCACGTCGTTCTGCTTGGCGTTGGTCCTGGTCAGCATCTCCTGCAGCATCAGGTCGGCGTTGACCGCCGGCATCCCCCAGATCATCGCCTCGACGCCGCGCCGCTCGATCTCGCGGCGGGCCAGGTCGTCGGTGCTTTGGCCGAACGCCGGTTCCGCGACAGCAGCAAATGCAAACGCCATCGTCGCTGCCGCAACGGCGAGCCCCGATCGAAACATATGACCCTCCGAATGTCAGAACGGCAGTACGTAGTTCAGGATCGCGGTCTGGCGCAGCAGCACCTTGCGGATGAGGTGGGCGACCTGGACGTGGTCGGTGAAGATCGCGGCGCTGCCGACGCTGCCGGCGGGCAGGCTCGCGGCGAGCATGTCGTCGTCGAGCTTCACGCGTACCGCGAACGGCGCGGGCCGCAAGGCGGGCGGCGTCACGGCGCTGCCCGAGGTCTGGACCTGGCCGGTCGACACCGCCTGCAGCAGCGACACGACTTTGCCGCTGTAGATCCTGCCGGGCAGGAACTTGAAGGTGACCTCGACGGGCTGCCCCGACGCGATGAAGCGGCTGTCGATCTGGTTGACCTCGATGCCGATGAAGGTCTCGGAGGTGTCGATGAAGGCCATCACGGGTGCGAGCGGCAGAGTGCCCACGCGCGCGCCCTTGCGCAGCGCGAGGTTGGTGACGTAGCCGTCGGCCGGCGCACGTACCACGGTCTTGTCGAGGTTCCACTGCGCACCCACGAGCTGCGCTTTCAATTGCTCGACCGAGGCCTGGCGCTGCTCGACGTCGTAGACGCGGCCGGCATTGGTGCGCGCGAGCTGGCTGGTCTCCTCGAGCCGCGTCTGCTCGAACTTGAGCTGGGCGGCGAGGGCATCGAGCTGGGACTGGAACGGCACGGGATCGATCTTGAACAGCACATCGCCCGCCTTGAGCGATGTGTTGGCGGTCACCGGCACGTCGATCACCTCGCCCGCCACATCGGGCACGATGGCGACGGAGTTGCGGATCACCAGCGCCGAGCCCTCCGGCGCCCCCCAGCCCATCGGGATGAACAGGCCGAACAAGAGCAGGACCAGCACGATCGCCGGCGAGATCTTCCAGAACAGGGTGAAGCGCACGATCTTGAGCTTCACGAGCGCGAACAGGATCACCAGGTAGGTGTTGAAGATCGCGGCGATCATCGATCGCCTTCCGCGTCAGCCCGGCGTGCCGGCCAGTCGAGATAGGCCCAGATCATCGCCACCGGCCACAGCGGCAGGGCGAGGAACAGCGTGATCCAGCCGGCCATGCGCACCGCCTGCTCCTGCGGGTGGTGGCGCGTCCGCGCGACATGCCCGGGCAGGGAGCCGGCGATGAAAATCATCGCGGCAACGCTCGCCACCAGGATGAGCAGGACGATCCAGGCGAAGACGTCGAGCATGCGACACTCTCTCAGAAGTGCGGGCCTCAGAACCTCCAGGACACCGCGATCTGGCCCCAGTCGCCGTTCAGGCGGTTGGTGTTGGTGATGTCGTGCGTCCACTTGAGGACGGCGACGAACTTGCCCTTGGTCGATTCGGGAACCCACAGCACTGCGGGACCGAGCCCGAAGGACTCGCCCATGAATGGCCCGAGCACGGCGCCCGAGCCGCTATCGCCGTCGACCTGCTTGTACCAGTAGCCCTGCAGGCCCAGCGCGACCGACGGCATGACGAACTGGTTGGCCATGAAGTCGAGATGGAACTCGGTGCCGGTGTGGTAGTCGGTCGCCGTGTTGGTGGTGTTGAACATGATGCCCGGCAGCACCGAGATCTCGGTGCCGGTGGCCTTGTGGAACCAGGTGAGGCCGAGTTGGGTGTCGAACGCCCAGTAGTTGCGG
>DASXQC010000628.1:0-5639 GCA_036493235.1 Reyranella sp. | reverse complement strand
TAGTTCGCATGGTAATGCGGGCGCAGGCCGGGCTTGCCTTCGTCCTTGCCGCCGTTGGCGATCGCGGCGGCATAGGCGGCGTCCACTGCAGGCCGAGTGTCGGCTTCGAGGCCGATGGTGATGCCGTTGCCGACCGTCGCTGCGCTCTGGTCGAGCGGGCGCACGATCCAGAGCTGCGGCCGTCCGCCTTGCGCGCCGTAGCCGATGCCGTCGGGGAACTCCATGTGGCGCACCAGGCCGAGCGGCGCCGCCATGCCGTCATAGAAGGCCTTGGAGCGGGCGATGTCGTTGCTGCCGACCGTGACGTGACTGAACATGTGCTTCTCCTTCATCGAACCGGAGTGATGCCGACTGAAACCAGGCGCGCCTTCCACGCGGCAAGGTCGTGCTCGAGCAACTGGGCGAGTTGTTGGGGCGTCGATGGCGATATGGTGAGCCCCATCTGCGCGAACTCGCCGGCGACGAGCGGGTCGCGCAGCACCGCGACGATCTGATGGTTCCATTCGTCGATCAGCGGCTGCGGCGTCCCGGCTCGTGCGAAGAAGCCGTACCATTGGACCATTTCCAGACCCGGCATGCCCAATTCACGTGTCGTTGAGACATCCCTGGCAACGGCAAGACGTTCGGGACCGGTCGTCAGCAGCAGCCGCAGGCGGCCGCCGCGATGATGCTCGAGCAGCGACACGATGCCGGATACTCCGGCCGGTACGCGGCCAGAAGCGAGATCGTTCACCAGCGCACCGGGGCCGGGTGACACGACGCCTTGAACGGCGACGCCGAGTTCGCGAGAAAAGATGCGATTGAACGATTCTGTGAAGGCGTCAGGAATCGTGCTGCCGATCCTGTGGCGAGCAGGGTCGTCCGACTTCAGCCAACGGCGATAGTCCTCGAACGTGGACACGCCGATTTTGGGCGATACGGCGAGCGCGACCGGCCAGGTGCCGACGAGGGAGATCGGCGCCAGGTCGGCGACCGGATCGAACCTCACCTCGGGCTCGGCGAGCTGGGCGATGAAGGTGGGGAAGGCGAAAAGGGCGAGCACGGTGCCATCGGGGGGCTGTCGCTTGAGCGTGTCGCCAGGACGGGCGCCGGCGTCGCCCGGCCGGTTCTCGACCCCGATCCGCCGGCCGATGCGTCGCTCGAGCTCAGTCGAGATGCGCCGGGCCACCACGTCCGGCCCGCCGGTCGACTGGAAGCCGACCAGGATGTCGATGCCTTCGTCGGGAATGATCGTCTGCGCCGACCCTCGCGACGCGGCGGCCGCTGCGGCGGCAAGGCCGAGCAGGGTGCGTCGGGGGAGAGCGGACTTCATCAGTTCGATGGCTTCAGTTTGAACGCGATCATGCGGGTGCGCCAGCTCTCGAGATGCGCTTTCACACGCGCCGTCGCCTCCTCCGGCGTCGAGCCCTCGACCTCGAGGCCCGTACTGCGCCAACGTGCCGGCGACTTCCTTGTCGGCCAGCACGGCGCGAATCTGGCGATTCCACTCCGTCAAGATCGCCGGCGGAGCCGCGGTCGAGGCGAAGAAGCCGCGCCATCAGGTCGGCGCCGCCGTTGTTCACGAATCCGACGACGATGCGCAGGCCCTTGTCGGGCAGCGTGGTCTGCGCCGACGCGACCCGCGCGATGACGGCCGGCGCGACCGCAGCGGGCGCGGCAAGCAGAAGGGTGCGGCGTCGCATCGTCAGTTCGACGGCGCGATGCCGACGGCGATCATGCGCGCGCGCCATTCCTTGAGGTGCGTCGCAAGGCGGTCACGCGCCTCCTGGGGCGTCGAGCTGCCAGCTTCCATGCCCATTTCCGCCAGCGTGCCGACCAGGTTGGCATCCTCCAGCACCGCGCGGATGTGCCGGTTCCATTCCTCGATCAGCGGCGGCGGCGTCGCGGTGCTGGCGAAGAAGCCGAACCACTCGGTGACCTCGAGTGCGCCGAAGCCGAGCTCGCGCGCCGTCGGGATGTCGTTGGCCACCGCCAGCCGCTTGGCGCCGGTTGTCATGAGGAGCTTCAGCCGCCGGCCGCGATGATGCTCGAGCAGCGAGACCATGCCCGAGACCGCGGCGGGAATCTTGCCATCGGCGAGGTCGTTCACCATCGGGACGATGCCGCGATAGGTCACGCCCTGCATGGTCACGCCGAGCTCCTTGGAGAACATGCGGTTGAAGGCGTTGATGAACTGATCGCTCGCGGTGTTGCCGAACCTCTGGCGCTCGGCCTCGCCGGACTTCAGCCAGGCGAGGTATCCGGCGAAGGTTCCGACGCCGATCCTGGGCGAGACGGCGAGCCCCATCGGCCAGCTGCCGGCGAGCGAGACCGGCGTGAGGTCGCCTTGCGGGTCGAACGGATACTCGGTGGGACCGAGCTTGGCGACCAGCGTGGTCGAGGCGAGGAAGGCGAGGGTCGTGCCGTCTGGCGGGCTCGCGGCCACCAGCTGGCCGGGCAGGCCGCCCGAGCCGCCCGGCTTGTTCTCCACCACGACACGGCGGCCGAGCCGACGCTCGAGTTGAGTCGCAATCAGCCGGCAGATGATGTCGGTGCCGCCATTGGCCTGGAAGCCGACCAGCAGGCGCAGCGTCTTGTTAGGAAGCGTGGTCTGCGCGCGGGCTGGAATCGCTGTAGCGGCGGCAGCGAGGCTGAGAAGGAAACGGCGACGGAATGCAACGGTCATCGACTCCCATTCAAGATGCCGCAGGCGCATAGGCGGCCGCAAGCTGACGCGACACCAGCCTTGCGTACAATCCTCCCTTCATCAGCAATGCGGAATGCGTGCCAACCTCGGCCACGCGACCTTCGTCGAGCACTACGATCTGGTCGGCGTCGCGCACAGTCGAGAGCCGATGGGCAATGACTATCGTGGTCCGATCGGTTTGCAGCAGGTCGAGCGCGCGGCGCACCGCCTGCTCGTTGACCGCATCGAGATGCGAGGTCGCCTCGTCGAGGATCAGGATCGGCGCGTCCTTCAAAAAAGCGCGAGCAATCGCCACGCGCTGTCTCTGACCGCCGCTCAAGGACGTTCCCCGCTCACCGACCGGGGAATCGAGGCCATCGGGAAGCGTGGCCACCAGCTCCGACAGCGAGGCGTGCTTGATGGCGGCCTGCAACTCGGTTTCCGACGCGTCCGGCCGCGCGATCAGGATGTTGGCGCGCAGGGTGTCGTTGAACAGGTAGGTATCCTGCGCCACCAGGGCGATCATCTGGCGGAGATCGTCGAGCTTGTAGGCCTTGAGATCGGCGCCGTTCAACGTGATGCGGCCTGAGTCCGCATCCCAGAAGCGCATCAGCAATTGCGCGGTCGTGGTCTTGCCTGCGCCCGAGGTGCCGACCAGCGCCACCGTCTTGCCGGCGGGAATGTCGAAGCTCACGCCGCTGAGCGCGCGGCGCGTCTGGCCGGGATAGATGAAGCTGACATTCTCCAGCGCGAGCGCGGCCGGACCGTCCTTGAGCGGCTCGCCCGGGCCGTCGCGCACCGGGATCGGCTCGTTGGCGAGCGCGTAGACGCGGCGCGTGGCGCCAAGCGTGTCGGCGAGCTGGCGGCCGATCTGCGCGATCTCGGAGACCGGCAGGAACGCCGCCATCGCCAGGATGGTGAGCAAGGGCAGCAGGCCGGGATCGATCGCACCGTTGGTCGACAGCACCGCGCCGACGACGACGATGGCGAGGCCGCCGAGGCCAATCAGCACCTCGAGGATGGCGTGCTGCATCGTAAGCTCGCGGAAGAACGGCAGGCGCAGGTCGATGTGGCGTTGCGACAGCTCGTTGAGGCGATCGCCGCGCCGGTTCTCCTGCTGGAAGGCGACGATCTCGCCCAGCCCTTGCACCGAGTCGACGGCGAAGGCGCCGAGCTCGCCGGCCGCCTCGCGCGCCTGACTGCCCAGCCGGTCGACGCGCTTGCGCAGCAGGAACGGGCTCAGGCCCGCCGCGACCAGGAACGGCACCAAGGTGAGCGCCAGCCAGCCGCTCGCCGTCGCAAGGGCTGCGATCACCACCGCCGGCACGAGGATGGCGACGAAGGCCGGCGCCACGGTGTGGGCGAAGAAGTACTCGACCAGCTCGATGTCGTGCGTGGCGAGCGCCATCAAGTCACCGGTGCGGCGGCGCACGAGATAGGCGGGTGCCAGCGCATCGAGCTTGCGGAAGGCGTCGATGCGCATCTCGGCCAGCAGGCGGAAGGCCATGTCGTGCGCCAGCCAGGACTCCAGCCAATGCAGCACGCCCGACAGCGGCGCCACCAGCGCGAGGGCGATGGCGAGACCATGCCACGGCGCGTGATGCTTCAGCGCCAGCACGATCAGCGCCGACAGGACGCCGACGCCGATGAAGGCCACCACGCGCAGCACGCCGAACAGGAAGGTCGCGGTGAGCTTGCCCTTCCACGGCAGGATCACCTTCATCAGCGAGGCCACGACCTGGTACCAGGTGAGGCCCTCGGCCTTGATGATGCCTTCTGTCAACGGCTTCACCGCCCCGCCCGGGGTGTCGGCGATGCTCTCGGTGCGCGTACGCGTCTGGAACGCATCGACAGTCGCGTCGGTCGACGACTCGCGCACCTGCTCGGACATCAAGGTCGCATAGACGCCGCCGCGCGACATCAGCTCGTCATGGCGGCCCTGTTCAGACACCTTGCCGCCGTCGAGCACCAGGATGCGGTCGCAGTCGATCACGCTCGACAGGCGGTGGGCGAGGATCAGCGTCGTGCGGCCCTGCATCAGCCGGTCGAGCGCTTCCTGGATCACCGCCTCGTTCTCGGCATCGACGGCCGACAGCGCCTCGTCGAGCACCAGGATCGGTGTGTCCCGCAAGAGCGCGCGCGCGATCGCGAGTCGTTGGCGCTGGCCGCCGGAGAGCTTGATGCCCTTCTCGCCGATGATCGTTTCATAGCCCTGCGGCAGGCTCGCGATGAACTCGTGGATGTTGGCCGCGCGTGCGGCGTCCTCGAGCTCGGCGTGCGTCGCCTCGGGACGGCCGAGACGGATGTTCTCCTCGACCGTGCCGTGGAACAGGAAAGTATCCTGATTCACGACCGAGATCAGCGCGCGGATCTGTTCGAAGGAGAGCGTGCGCAGGTCGTGGCCACCGAGCGTGATGCGGCCTGCGTCGGGATCGTAGAAGCGCAGCAGGAGCCGCACGATCGACGACTTGCCGCCACCCGAGGGGCCGACGATGCCCAGCCGCTCGCCCGCTTCGGCGCGGAAGCTCAGGCTCTGGTGGATGTTGCGGCGCGTGCCGGGATAGGCGAAGCGCACGTCCTCGAAGGCGATGGTCGGCGCCAGCGCCTTGTCGAGCGGCGTGGGCAGGGCGTCGGCGACCGAGGGCTGGTCGTCGAGGATCTTGTAGATGCCCTGCGCGGCCGACAGCCCGACCATGCCCTGGTGAAGCACGGTGCGCAGCTCGCGCATCGGCCGGTAGATCTCGACGCCCAGCATCAGGATCACCAGCAGCGAGGTGAGCGCCATCACGCCCGTATCGACTCGATAGGCGCCGTAGATCAGTGCAGCGGCAGCCCCGGTCGCGATCGAAGAATCAGTGATGCCGCGCGCCAAAGTGTTGGTGCCCAGCACCCACATGGTGCGGCGGAACAGGTCGCGTGCCTCGACCTCGAGCTTGTCGGCGCGCGTCTTGCCCTGGCCGAAGGCCTTCAGCGT
>DASXQC010000627.1:0-3106 GCA_036493235.1 Reyranella sp. | reverse complement strand
GGGCGGCAGCGTCGCCAAAACGGCCGACGACTATGTCAGGGCGGCGGTCCGGCGGATCGGTGACGGCGACACGCGTGTGGCGCTGGCCGGGAGCTGACGGGTCTGCGGGCGGCGCAAAAGTTCTTTATCGGCCGGCCCGAGATCTTCGGCGAAATGCTATACGAGAAGGTAACAGCGGTTGGCGGCAACGGCTCGGCACGAGCTGCTTGAAAGAGCCGCCTGAAACAGCAGGGCTTCTCGATGATGCGGTATTCGGTTCTGGTCGGTCTCCTGGTGGCGCTGGGCGCCGGTTCTGCGCTGGCCCAGGCGAAACCGCCAGCAACCCCACCGGCACCCTCGGCGCCAGCAACACCTGCCCCCGCGACCAGCGATCCGGCGCAGACCACGGCGACCTACGGCGACTGGGTGCTGCGCTGCGTGCGGCCGGAGAAGGGGCCGCATGTCTGCGAGGTGGTGCAGAGCATGGTGGTGCAGGGCCAGCAGCAGCCGGTCGCGCAGGTCGCGATTGGCTACGACAAGAACGACCTGCGCTTCACGATGCTGGTCCCGCCGGCGATCTCCCTGTCGGGCGGCCCGACGCTCGGCATCGCGAACGCCTCGGCGCCGCACTTCGACCTTGCCTGGCGGCGCTGCGTGCCCAACGGCTGCTTCGCCGACGTGGCGGTTGGTCCTGAGCTCCTGAAGACGCTGCGCGGCCGCACCGAGCCGATGCAGATCGATTTCAAGGACGCCGGCGAGCGCGAGGTCAAGCTGCCGCTGTCGATGCGCGGCCTGGTGTCTGCGCTCGACGCGCTGGCCAAGGAGCCGCGTTAGGGCCTCATTCCCTGATGCTCATATCGACCGCGCGCTTCCAGCGCGCTCATGAGCGCGCTGGAAGCGCGCGGTCCAATGACATGAATCAACGCCCGCGTTGGCCAGGCGAGAGTTCCGCCATCACGCGCGGCTTCGGATGCAGGGACTGCCAGATCTCGGCGTCGCGTCCGTAGGCGTCCGGACGGAACTGCAGCTTGCCATCGGCATCGGCAAACGCGGTCTCGTAGACCACGAAAACCGGCACGGCCTTCGGCAGCTTTTTCCAGACGGTGGCGCTGTTCGCGAGCGTTTCGCGAATTTCATCGTCTGACTGCTGCATCACCAGGGCGGCCAGCTTCTGGGGATCCTCCACCCGGATGCAGCCATGGCTGACATGGCGGTCGTCGCGGGTGAACAGTTCTTTTGACGGCGTGTCGTGCAGGTAGACGTCGAAGCTGTTCCTCATGTCGAACAGCAAGACGCCGAGCCCCGAATTGACGCCTGCCAGCTGCTGCAGCTCGCCATTGGGCATCATGACCATGCCGTGCTGGGCGAGATAGTTCGGGTCCTGCTTGGCCTTAGGCAGGATCTCGTTGACGGCGATCTCGTTCGGTATGACCCACGGAGGGTTGAAATAGATGCCCTCGATCGAAGCCTGGAACTCCGGGGTCTGGTGGCGCTTCTCGATCATGCCGACAACGACCTTCGAGGAGAAAATCGGCTGATTGTCGCGATACATCACCACCCGCTCGTCGGCGGCATTGACCCAGACCCGGTCCGCCGGAAGCTTCCGCGGCAGCCAGCGCTCGCGTTCGAGATTGACCTCGATCTCGCGCAGGCGGGGCGTCGCTGCCTTGCCACCGATCGGGCTGCCCACCGGGAGGCCCGCGCGCGCGTCGTGCAGGGCCTGACGCAACGCCCGGTAGGTCGGCGTCGTCGGCGCCAGCGCCTCGATCACCGACGCGGGATCGGGGCTGCCGATGGCGGAGTCGAGTACGGCCGCGACATCGATCTTCCCTGGCGTCAAAACCTCGTCGTCCCGTCGTCCCTCGACCGGCAGGGCCCCGCGCGCCAGCGCGTCGGCGTAGGACAGGAAGGCGTCCGACAGCAACAGTTCACGGTCGAGCGTCGGCAACTTTGCCGACGACCGCAGCTGGTCTGCGTGGAACAGCTCAGGGGCGAGGCCGTGATCGTCGGCCCGCATCACGGCATTGATCAGTGAATCGGCTTTGTCCTGCCGGGTCGTCCAGACAGGAGCAAAGCCATGGCGCGCATAGAAGCGGCGCAGCAATTCGACGTTGAGCTTCTCGCCCCCGATCGCCGACTTGGGGCCACTCTCGATCAGGTCGCGAAGTTCGGTGTGTGGGGTGGATGCTGTCGACACCAGGGCGGCTGCGGACTGATCCGGTGCAGGCGATGTCGGGTCGTCACACGCGGAGAGGAGCGCTACTGCGCCGACTGCAATCAGTCCGACTCGTGCCAGGGCGAGGTTGCACAAAACTTTCACGCGGTGACCTCTGGAACAGCCGTACGCTTCAGAAGGAGCTTGCTTTACGCAGCGGTAAAAGCAAGATTTTCATCGTCAACCCGTAGTGTACCTGACGTCGGCGGAGCAACGGGCCCCGCGGAAGAGGGTTGCGGCAACCAAAGCCGGATATTCGTGCCCACCGAGCGGGAACCGAAGCATCACTTCGACGTTACTCTCAGTCAGTTTTTGATGTTGCGTTATGCGTGAGTGCCTCAACTCTGGAGGGAATACGGATGTCCGAGAAAATGGCTGGCCTCAGGTGGCTGCGCAATGCGGCGCTGATCGCGCTTGTGATTACCCCGGCGGTGCTCGCGGGCTGCTCGCAGCAGACCCCACCGCCTCCGCCGCCGCAGCCGGCTCCGATGGCCCCGCCGCCGCCCCCGCCGCCGCCGGTCCGCGGCTAAACTTCTCGGCGCGGTTAGCCCGCGCCTAGTCAGACTGCTTTGTCTCGTCCGGCCACTTTGATTGGGGCCGGACGAGCGCCAGCGCCACAGCGGCGATGATCAGCGCCAACGCTATGCCGTCGAGCCAGGAGACCTTGGCTTCCGTCAGAAGCGCGCTGCTGCCGAATCCGACACAGGGCACTACCAGCGTGGTCAGACCGGCCACTGCTGCCGGTAGTGCGCGGATGATGCGGAACCAGCAGGCGTAAGCGAGCACGTTCGAGACAAGGATCAGCCAGGCCAACGCGGCCAGGCCGCGCACATGCTCGGGCCGGAAATAGGCGCCGCGCGAGAAGACCAGCCAGACGATCACCACGGGGACGGTGCCGAGCAGGATTTGCCA
>DASXQC010000626.1:0-1639 GCA_036493235.1 Reyranella sp. | reverse complement strand
GCGGAGCTTGTTGCGCTGGATCTTGAAGCCGTTGGGCGAGGGCGTCTTGGGGAAGTCGTCGATGGCGAAGACGCGCGCCGGCACCTTGTAGTTGGCGAGGCCGTGCTTGCAGTGGGCGATCACCGCGGCCTCGTCGAGCGCGGCGCCGGGCTTCAGCATTACGAAGGAGACGGCGCGCACGCCTTCGGGGCGCGGCACGGCGATGGTCTGGCAGCCCTCGATCGCCGGCAGCTTCTGGATGTGCGTCTCGATCTCCAGCGGATTGACCAGGAATCCCGACAGCCGCAGCACGTCGCCCATGCGGGCGAGGAACGTGAAGCTGCCGTCGGCCTCGAGCTGGCCGAGGTCGCCGGTGCGGACGTAGCCGTCCGTGGTGAGGGCCTCGGCGGTCGCCTTCTCGTTGCCCCAGTAACCGACCATCAGCGACGGCCCGGCGCACTCCAAAGCGCCGGGCTGGCCCGGGCCCAGCAGCTCGCCGGTCTCCGGATCGCGTACGCGGACATGGGCGAAGGGCGAGCTCACCACGCCGCCGCCCTTCTTGCGCTGCGCCACCGGCGCGTCGAGCGGCTGGATAGCGTACAGCGCCTGCACCTCACTCATGCCGTAGGGCCCGCGCAGGATCAGGCCGCGCGTCTCGGCCGCCTCGGCGATGTTCTCCAGCGCGGCGTTGAAGCCGGCATAGCCCATCCACTTTACCGACGAGAACGGCTTTTCGCCCGGCACCAGCTCGAGCAGGCGCGCGATCATGTCGTCGCTGCCGAGCAGGCTGCTCGGCCGGTGCTGCGCGATCAGCCGCGCGATCTCCTCGATCTCGTAGGACTCGACCAGGACGCACGGCTTGCCCGCGGCGAGGGTGGTCAGGGTCTGGTTGAAGCCGAACACGCCGCACAGCGGCAGGATGGAAAGCGTCAGCGTCTCCGGCTCGTCGAAGCCGAAGGCGCGCGCGACCTCCTGCGCGTGGCGGGCGATCGCGCCCTGGCGATGCAGCACGAACTTCGGGGAGCTGGTGGTCCCGGAGGTAGTGAAGATGTTGCACGCCGCACTGGGTGCCGCGTGGCTGACGCCAAGCCGCGGCCGCGACAGCAGGCGCGCGAACGGCACGCGCCGCAGGCGCTCGATCGCCGCCGGCGGCGTGGCCGGCTCGTCACCGACGACGACGATGGCGGCGAGCTTGTCGAGCGCCTGCGGATCGACCTCGGCCAGGATCGACAGGAAGTCGATGCGCCGGAAGCCCGGTGCGCAGGCCAGCACCTTGGCGCCCGAGCGGCCGACGATGTCGGCGACCTCGACGGCGCGGAAGCGCGTGTTGACCGCGACGGCGATGGCGCCGAGCCGCGTGCAGGCGAAGTACAGGATCGGATAGGCCGGCACATTGGGCAGCCACAGCGCTACGCGATCGCCCGGCCCGACGCCGAGATCGGCGAGGCCCTGCGCGGCACGGAGCGAACGCTCGTGCAGTTCCCCGAAGGAGATCGTCCTTTCGCCGTGCAGGAGCGCCGGCGCCTCGGGCGTTTCCTCCGCGAGGTTCGCGAGCAGGGTCCAGACATCGGAAGCAGGCAGGGAGAACGGCATGGCGCGGCGAGACTAACCCAAAGTCGGTTGACCCGGCACGGTGCTTGCTCGACGGTGGCATCGCACT
>DASXQC010000625.1:0-6239 GCA_036493235.1 Reyranella sp. | reverse complement strand
TTCTCCGGCATGAACTTGCCGTTGAACCACGCGATGCGTTGATTGCTGAGCTGCTGGGCCATCTTGTTCCTCTCCGGTTAGGCGAAGGCTATTCCGCCGGCGGCTGGCGGGGAAGTGCGCCGCCGGCGTTTGGGTTCGATTGGTTGGGCCGGGGCAATGTTGCCCTCGGAGTCGGCAAGTCCGGCGACATAGCTGAGGGCGTCGCCGATATCGCCCTGCATCTCGCGCCGCGCGGTGGCGCCGTCACGCGCCTGCAGCGCCTTGACGATCCGCAGGCGCCGTTCGGGGCCACGCGGCGAAGAGATGAAGTCGGGATAGAGCAGGTTCATGTACGGCCCGGTCTGCAGCCACAAGCCTTCGATCACGCGCAGCAGGGTCGGCTGGTTGGCGATGGCGTAGAGCGTGAAATGAAACTCGCGGATCTTTTGGCGGTCAGCGGTGGTGTCGCCGCGGGTCCGCACCGCCACGAGATCGGTCGCGATCCGTCGAAGGTTGGCGGCGTGTACGCGCGTCGCCCGGATGGCCGCCTTCTCGGTCGCCAATCCCTCGAGCGCCAACCGGATGTCGCGTAGTTCCAGGATCTTGTCGCGGGTCATCAGCGGAACGCGGACCGAACGGTTGGGTCGCATCTCGAAGGCGCCCTCGGCGACCAGCCGGCGCACGGCTTCGCGCACTGGCGTCATGCTGACGCCCAGAGTGGCGGCGATGAAGCGGAAGGAGAGCTTCTGGCCCGGTGTGAACCGGCCGGCTGTCAGGGCATCGCGCAGGGAGTCGTAGACCTGCGAGCGCAGCGAGGTGTCGGCGGGCGGCTTGGAGGCCATCGCCCGGAGCATAGAACAGCCGTCCAAATTTGTGATCACAAATTTTGATTGCCCCTGACCTGTGCGCAGGGCATCGTCTTGCTCGTGAGGAGACATGCGCAGCTACGCCAAGTCGATCGCCTTGTATGAACGTACCCGCAGGACGCTGGCCGGCGGTGTCAGCAGCAATGTGCGCTACGCCTCGGCGCCGGTGCCGCTGTTCTTCGAACGCGGCGAGGGCGCCCGGCTCTACGACGTCGACGGCAACGTGCACATCGATTACGTGCTGGGCAACGGCCCGGCCATCCTGGGCCATGCGCCCAAGCCGGTGATCGATGCCGTCGCCGCCTCGCTGGCGCAGGGCCAGGTCTATGCCGCGCAGCATCCGCGCGAAACCGAGCTGGCGGAGCGGCTGTGCCGTTTGCTGCCGGGCATCGAGGTGGTGCGCTTCGCGACCTCGGGCACCGAGGCCGTTTTGATGGCGTTCCGTCTTGCCCGCGCCTTCACCGGCCGCATCAAGATCCTGAAATTCGAGGGCCACTATCACGGCTGGAGCGACCAGGCCTATATCAGCGCCCGTCCGCCGCTGAACGAAGCCGGTCCGGCCGATTCGCCCGAGCCGGTGGCGGGCTCGCCCGGCATGCCGCCGAGCGTGCTGGAGGACACCGTCGTTGCCGGCTGGAACGATCTCGACCTCCTGAGGGCCGCCTTCCAGCGGCACAAAGACGAGATCGCCGCCGTCATCATGGAGCCGGTGATGGTGAATGGTGGGCCGACCGAACCCGGGTCGGGCTATCTCGACGGCGTGCGCGCGCTCTGCCGCGAGAACGGTGCGCTGTTCATCTGCGACGAGGTGATCACCGGCTTCCGTGCCGGCCTGCGCGGCGCCCAGGGCCGCTATGGCGTCACCGCCGATCTCACGATCTACGCCAAGGCCGTCGCCGCTGGCTTTCCCCTCGCCATCGTTGGTGGCCGGCGCGACGTGATGGACACGCTGCTCGACAAGGGCGTGATGCACGGCGGTACCTACAACGGCAACGTCCAGAGCATGGCCGCGGCGTTGGCGGCGCTCGACGTGCTGGAGCCCGGCGACGGTGCTGTCTATCGCGGCTTCGAGGCTCGCGGCACGCGGCTGATGCAAGGGCTCGCGGCAATCGCGAAGAAGCACAAGGTGCCCGTGAAGGTGCAAGGCTTGCCGGGGATCTTCCAAGTCTACTTCACCGAGGGCGCGCCGCCGCGTAACTACCGCGAGGCTGTTGGGTGCGACCGGGACAAGGCGCTGGCCTTCCACACGGCGCTGCAGGACGAGGGCATCCGCACCAACCAGAACGCCAAGTTCTTCCTGTCGATGGCTCACGACGACGCGATCATCGACGAGACCTTGGCGGCGGCCGACCGGGCCATGACCATGATCGCATGAGCGACATCCGCCTCGAGGGCGTGACCATGCGCTACGGCCCGGTGGCGGCGGCGGACAATGTCGACCTCGCCGTGTTGCAGGGCAAGTTCGTCCCCATCCGGGGGCCGAGCGGCGTGGCGACCCTCTGATCGGCCTGACGGTGCTGGCATTGGCGGCCGTCACCGTGATCCTGGCCCGCGCCGGCAAGCTCAAGCAGACGATCGTCTAAGGTGCTCCAGCAGCGCCCGGGCCGGGCCGGGCAGCGCGCGTTCGGATTTGACGCACAGCCGCAGCCGGCGATGCGCCCACGGATCGAGGAGCGGCACGACCCGGATCGCCATCGACTTGGCGTTGCGCAACGCCGCGCTCCTCGACACCACTGCGACGCCGATGCCGCTTTCGACAACGCGGCACAGCGCATCGAAGCCGGGCA
Organism: Reyranella sp.; assembly: GCA_036493235.1. GTDB lineage: Bacteria > Pseudomonadota > Alphaproteobacteria > Reyranellales > Reyranellaceae > Reyranella. Next base: position 3,607 of record DASXQC010000625.1, on the reverse strand, counting down.
GCCGCAGGCGCGGACGGAGCGTCGCACCGAGCCGCGCGGCATGGCCTTCGATATGCTGCTGCAGGGCACTGTCGATGGGCAAGCCGAGCGTGTCGTGCGCGAGCACGTCCTTGAAAGCGAGGCGTCGCTTGCCGGCCAGCGGGTGCTTGGCCGGCGTCACCAACACCAGCCGGTCCTCGGCGAACGGGAAGGTCTCGAGCTCGGCCGCCGAGTCGACGGCGTCGGCCACCACGCCAATATCCGCCCGGCCGCGCGCCACCGCCCGCACGATCTCCGGGCTCGGCCGCTCCTCGACCTCGATGTCGACCTTGGAATGGGTGGCGAGGAAGGCGCCCAATCGCTCGGGCAACACCTCCAGCGTCGCCGCGGTGTTGGAGAGCAGCCGCACCCGGCCGCGCAGGCCGCGGGCGAAATCGGCCAGCTCGCCGCTCATCGCCTCAAGCTGCTGCGTCACCAGCCGCGCGTGATGGATCAGCGCGAGGCCGGCGGCTGTCGGCACGACGCCGCGGCGTTGGCGTTCGAACAATGGAGCGCCCAGCTCGCGTTCGAGGTCGCGGATGCGCTCGCTGGCCGAGGCGAGCGCCAAGCCGCTGCGCGCGGCGCCATGGGTGATGTTGCCGGCGTCGGTGACGTTCAGCACAAGCCGTAGGTCGACTAGGTCGAAGCGCATGGCCGCAAAGTAGCCTTCGGCTGGACCGAAGGCTATCGCGGGCACTTCCACATTGTGACCCGGCTCGACCGGCTTCAGCTTCCCGGCATGAGTGCATGGATCCTGATCGGCGCGACGTTCCTGCTGGCCGGCGTCGTCAAAGGTGTGATCGGCATGGGGCTGCCGACAGTAGCGATGGGCCTGCTGGCGGTCGTGCTGCCGCCGGCCGAGGCCGCGGCGCTGCTGGTGATCCCGTCGCTGGTCACCAACGTCTGGCAGCTTCTCGCTGGTCCGAGCTTCGGGGCGCTGGCGCGGCGGCTGTGGCTGATGATGTTCGGCGTCTTCGTCGGCACCGTTGCCGGCATCGGCGTGATGACGGGTGATAATGCCGGGCTGGCGGGCATCGCGTTGGGTGTCATGCTCGCGATCTATGCCGTGGTCGGGTTGGCGGGCCTGCGGATTCCCAAACCGGGCCGCCGCGAGATCTGGCTGGGACCCGTGATTGGCGCCACGACTGGCGCCGTGGCGGGTGCAACCGGCATGTTCACCATCCCGGCGGTGCCCTACCTGCAGGCGCTCGGCCTGGAGCGCGACGACCTCATCCAGGCGCTCGGCCTCTCCTTCACCGTCTCGACGATCGCGCTGGCGATCGGGCTGTGGCGGGTCGATGCCTGGCATGCGGGCTCGGTCTGGGCCTCGCTGCTGGCCCTGATGCCGGCGCTGATCGGCATGCAGGCCGGCACGATGCTGCGTCAGCGCATCGCGGCGGCGACGTTTCGCAGGGTGTTCTTCGTGGGCCTCCTGCTGCTCGGCATCTACCTCGCGGTCGAGCGGTTGGCGTAGGATGGGGCATGCAATACCCCAAGAAAGTCCGGCTGGTTGAAGTCGGCCCCCGCGATGGCCTTCAGAACGAGGCCAAGCCGGTTTCCGTCGAAGCCAAGGTCAGGCTGATCGATGCGCTGTCCGCTGCCGGCCACAGCGCCGTCGAGGCCGGCAGCTTCGTTTCCCCGAAGTGGGTGCCGCAGATGGCGAACACCGATCAGGTGATGGCGCAGATTCAACGCAAGTCTGGCGTCTCCTATCCAGTCTTGGTGCCGAACAAGCAGGGCATGAACGGCGCAGTCGAGGCGCAGTGCGGTGAGATCGCCGTCTTCACCGCGGCGTCGGAGGCGTTCTGCCGCAAGAACACCAACTGCTCGATCGACGAGAGCTTCGAGCGCTTCGCCCCGGTGATGGAGGCGGCGCTGAAGCATGGCATGAAGGTGCGCGGCTACGTCTCGACCGTGATCGCCTGCCCCTACGACGGCAAGGTGTCGCCGGCCAAGGTCGCCGAGGTGTCGGAGCGACTGTTCAGGATGGGCTGCTATGAGGTCTCGCTCGGCGACACGATCGGCGTCGGCACGCCGGGCGAGTGCGTGGCCATGATCGATGCGGTCGCGGGGAAGGTGCCGCGCGAAAAGCTTGCGGCGCACTTCCACGACACCTACGGCCAGTCGCTCGCCAACATCATGGCGGTGATGGAGCGCGGCATCGCCGTGTTCGACACTGCGGTCGCGGGCCTCGGCGGCTGTCCTTACGCCAAGGGCGCCTCGGGCAATGTCGGCACCGAGGATGTGATCTACCTGATGAACGGCCTCGGCATCGGCCACGGCGTCGACCTCGACGCGATCGCCGCCGCTGGCCGCGCGATCTGCATCGAACTCGGCCGCGAGCCCGCCTCGAAGGTGGCGCAGGCCTTGAAGGCGAAGGGGGCATGACCGCGCTCTGCTGCTGCGGCGCCTGCTCGATCGAGGTCGAGGGGGCGCCGCTGATGAACGCGATCTGCCATTGCGGCAACTGCAAGCGCCGCACCGGCAGCGCTTTTGGCTGGTCGACCTACTTCGCGGACGAACAGGTGGTTAGCCGCAGCGGAGACGTCCGCTGCTATGAGATCGGCGATCGTCGGCAGCAGCGCTTCTTCTGCGCAGCGTGCGGTACGACACTGTACTGGAAGATCGACCGGCAGCCGGGCCAGACCGGCATCGCCGGCGGCTGCTTCATCGAGCCGCCGCCGGCGCCGACGCGCAGCGTCGTCAACGAAGGCCGACCGGCCTGGCTCTGCACAAACATTCAAGACGGATAGGCCGCGACGCGCCATATCGGCGTAATGGACGCTCTGCCTGGATTCCTGCTGGCCGGGCTGGCCCTCGCGGGCAGCCCGGGGCCGGCGACGCTCAGCCTCGCCGCGGCGGGCGCTGCGTTCGGCACGCGGCGGGTCGCGGGCTACTTCGCCGGTATCGTCGTCGGCATGGTGGCAGTAATGGCGATCACGGCGAGCGGCGTGGTCGGGCTGCTGCTGGCAGTGCCCGGCGTCGCGCCAGTCGTGACCGTGGCGGCGGCGCTGTATTTCGTGTGGCTGGCCTGGCGCATCGCCACGGCGCCGCCTCTTACGGACGACAAAGGCGACCGGCAATCGCCGAGCTTCCTCGGCGGCTTCGGCCTGTCGCTGGTCAATCCCAAGGGCTATGCGGCGATGGCCGCGCTGTTCTCGGGCTTCGTGCTGCTGCGCGGCCGGCTGGCGCTCGACGCCGGTGTGAAGATCGCGGTGCTGACGATGGTGATCGTCTTCGTGAACGTGCTGTGGCTGATGAGCGGCGCCCTGCTGACGCGCTACTTCCGCGATCCGCGCAGCAACCGGATCATCAACATTGCCTTCGCCGTGCTGCTGCTGGCGTCGGTTGCGGTCGCGGTCAGGGCCGCCTGACGATCTTCACGGTCACAGCGCTGGCGCGGCCGGCGTCGTCGACCACGGCGAGCCGCATCAGGCCGGCGCCGTCAGGCGTCCAGATGTTGCTCTGGAGCGGCCGGCCGTTGACCAGCCAGTGCAGCGCGCCGGAACCGCTGGCAGCGAGGGCGATGGTGTCGTGCGGTTCGAGCTCGAGACGCGCGTCGGGCGGCGGATAGGCGATGCGCGGTGCG
>DASXQC010000624.1:0-3382 GCA_036493235.1 Reyranella sp. | reverse complement strand
GTACTGGTGGCATTCGGCGGCGCCGGGCCGTTGCATGCGGCGCGGCTCGCCCGGCTGATCGGTATTCCCACAGTGGTGGTCCCACTCGGCGCCGGTGTCGGCTCGGCAGTCGGGCTGTTGCAGGCCGATCCGCGTATCGACGTCACGGTGACGCGCGTGCTGCGGCTCGACAAATCCTCCGACGAGGCGATCGCTGCGATCTATCGCGGGCTGAAGGAACAGGCCGAGCAGGAGCTGCGGCATCTCAAGGCCAACGAGATCAGTTGGTCGCGCTACGCCTACATGCGCTACGCGGGCCAGGGTTTCGAGATCCAGGTCGACTTGCCCGAGGACGAGATCGGCGCGGGCTATGCCGAGCGCTGTATCGCCGCCTTCCATGCGAGCTACGCGCGCAAGCATCGATTCTCCGAGCCGGGCGCGGCAGCCGAAGGCGTCGACTGGGTGCTGGTTGCGACCGTACCGACGGGCTCGCACGGCGCGCTTCGCCTCGAAGGCGCCGTCAGTGCGGGTGCCGAGGGTCGCGCGGCGACCATGCGCAAGGCTTGGTTCCCCGAGGCGGGCGGCTACACCGACACGCAGGTCGTCGACCGGCGGGCGCTCGCCACGCTAGGCTCACTGCAGGGGCCGGCCATCGTCGAGGACCCTGACTGCACCGTCGTCGTGCTGCCGGGCGACACGGTGCACATCAGCCCGGCCGGCAATCTCAGGATCGACGTTTCCCTCAAGGGAGAGCGCGCATGAGTTCCAATGGCAGCCTCGATCCGGTCACCCTGACAGTGATCTGGAACGCCCTGATGTCGATCGCCGAGGAGCTCGGCATCACCTTGCGCAACACCGCCTTCTCCGAGGGCGTGCGCGAGGGCGACGATTTCTCGACCGCGCTGTTCGACCGCAACGCGCGGCTGGTGGCGCAAGGCAATTTCAGCCCGGGCCATCTCGGCTCGATGCCTGCCGTCGCCAAGCACGTGCTCGAGTACTTCCCGCCGGACACGCTGAAGCCCGGCGATTCGGTCCTGTTGAACGATTCGTTCCTCGGCTCGGGCCACTTCCCCGACACGTTCCAGGTCATGCCGGTGTTCGTCGACGGCACGATGGTCGGCATCGTCGCCTGCTCGGCGCACCAGGTCGACATGGGCGGCGCAGCGCCGGGCTCGCAGCAGGTGCACGGCATCACCGAGGCCTTCCAGGAAGGCCTGCGAATCCTGCCAGTGCGCTTCGTGCGCGGCGGCGAGATCCAGGAAGACATCCTGCGGCTGGTGCTGGGCAACGTCCGTATGCCCGACAAGGTGCGCGGCGACCTGCTGGCGCAGCACACCGCCAACCTGACGGCGGCGGCGCGGCTCGAGCAGCTGTTCCGCGACTACGGCGCCGAGACGGTCGGCCGTGCTTACGAGGTGTTCCTCGACCGCTCCGAGCAGACCATGCGGGCCGCCTTGGCCAAGGTGCCGGCCGGCCGCTACTCGTTCGACGACCATCTCGACGATTTCGGCCCCGGCACCGAGCCCATCCACATTGCCGTCGACGTGACCTTCGACGGCAAGGGCGAGGTCGAGGTCGACTTCTCGCGCTCCTCCGACCAGGTGCCGGCGGCGATCAACGCCTACATAAACTACACCCGCGCCTACGCGATCTTCGCCATCAAGGTGTTCGTCGACGCGCTACAGCCGCAGAACGAAGGCAACATGCGGCCGATCAAGGTGGTGGCGCGCGAGGGCTCGTTCTTCAATCCCCGCTTCCCCGCACCGTCGGGAGGCCGCGCAGCGGTGCAGATCCGCATCTTCGACGCGATCAACGGTGCGGTCGCCCAGGCGCTGCCCAACCGGGCGATGGGCGCCTTCTCGCACTGGTCCAATCCCAATATCGGCGGGATCGACGACCGAACCGGCCGCGCCTTCGTGATGTACGACGTTGGGCTTGCAGGCTACGGCGGCCGCGCCGGACGCGATGGCGTCGAGGCGCTGAGCCCGGTGATGAACTGCTCGAACATTCCGGTCGAGGTGCATGAGACCAACAACCCGATCCTGGTGCACCGGCTCGAGTTGCTGCCCGACACCGGCGGCGCCGGCCGCTGGCGTGGCGGCTGCGGCCTGCGCAAGGACGTTGAGCTGCTGAACTCGACGGCGACGCTGTCGCTGCTGGGCGACCGCCATCGCTTCGCGCCCTACGGGCTGGCGGGCGGCGAGCCGGGAGCCAAGGCCGAGACGCTGCTCAATCCCGACCGCAATGCCGTGCCGCTCGGCTCCAAGGAGATCCGCGGGATCGCCAAGGGCGACGTGCTGAGCCTGCGGCTGTCGGGCGCCGGCGGCTACGGCCCGCCCGCCGAACGCGATCCGGCAGCGATCGCCGAGGACATCGCCGACGGCTACGTCACCAGGGATTTTGCCGCCGCCAAATACGGATACCGCGACTAACCACCGAGGATTGTTGCCATGACCATCATGCCGAATTCACCCGAGGCGCGCGACGTCGCCTCCTACATCCATCCGCAGACCAACCCGCGCACGCATGCGCAGAACGGGCCGACCATCATCGCCAAGGGCGAGGGCATCTGGGTTGAGGACAGCGAGGGCACGCGCATCCTCGACGCCTCGGCCGGGCTGTGGTGCGCATCGCTCGGCTTCGCCGCCAACGAGCGCATCGCCAAGGTCGCCTACGACCAGATGCGCAAGCTCGGCTACTACCAGACCTATCGCGGCCATTCGAACGATCCGGTGATCGACCTCACCGAGAAGCTCTTGAAGCTCGCTCCGGTGCCGATGTCGAAGGTGCTGCTGCAGTGCTCGGGCTCGGAGGCCAACGACACGGCGATCAAGCTGATCTGGTACTACCACCACGCCATCGGCAAGCCGGACAAGAAGAAGATTATCGGCCGCATGGCCGGCTACCACGGGAACACCGTCGCGTCGGCGAGCCTGTCGGGCAAGCCCGACATGCATGCCGACTTCGGCATTCCGCTGCCGATGATGCGCCACACCGAGTTCCCGCACTGGTATCGCAATGCCCAGGAAGGGGAGAGCGAGGAGGCCTTTGCCACACGCATGGCCGAGGCGCTGGAGAAGCTGATTCTGGCCGAGGGGCCCGAGACGGTGGCGGCGTTCTTTGCCGAGCCGGTGATGGGCGCGGGCGGCGCGATCGTGCCGCCCAAGACCTACTTCAGGAAGATCCAGGACGTGCTGAAGAAGTACGACGTGCTGTTTGTCGCCGACGAGGTGATCTGCGGCTTCGGCCGTACCGGCAACTGGTGGGGCTCGCAGACCTTCGACCTCAAGCCCGACATGCTGTCCTGCGCCAAGGCCTTGTCGGCCGCGTTCCAGCCGATCTCGGCATTGCTGATCAACGACAAGATCTACCAGGCGATGCTTGTCGAGGGCGACAAGCAGGG
>DASXQC010000623.1:0-3352 GCA_036493235.1 Reyranella sp. | reverse complement strand
CGCGGAGATGGCTGGCAGTGACGATCCGCGGCGCTGGAGCCATGTGCGCATCGCCACCAAGTATCCCGAGGTGACGCGCCGCCACTTCGCCGCGCGCGGCGTGCAGGCCGAGTGCGTCAAGCTCTCGGGCGCGATGGAGCTCGCGCCCTCGCTCGGCCTCAGCCATCGCATCGTCGACCTGGTCGATAGCGGCCGCACCCTGCGCGACAACGGCCTGGTCGAGATCGAGCACATTGCCGACGTGACTTCGCGCTTCATCGTCAACCGCGCCGCGCTCAAGACGCAGCCGCAGCGGGTCGGCGGCTGGGTCGACCGCTTCCGCGAGGTGCGTCGTGCCGCTTAGGCGCGCCAAGAGCGTCGTGCCGCTTAGGCTCGACGCCTCGGAGCCGGGTTTCGAGCAGGAGTTCGGGGCGTTCCTCGGCCGCAACCGTGACGCCGACGAGAATGTCGACCGCGTGGTGGCCGAGATCATCGCCGACGTGCGTGCGCGCGGCGACGCGGCGGTCGTCGACTACACGCGCAAGTTCGACAAGGTCGACACCGATGCGGCGGGCTTGCGCATCTCCGACGCCGAGCGTCATGCCGCGGCCGAGAGAGTGCCGGCGGCGCAACGCGAGGCGCTGATCTTCGCCGCCAAGCGCATCGAGGCGTTCCATCGTTCGCTGCTGCCGCGCGATATCGGCTTCACCGACGCGACCGGCACACGCCTCGGCGCGCGCTACCGGCCGATCGACGCGGCCGGCGTCTACGTGCCGGGCGGCACGGCGGCCTACCCGTCGTCGGTGCTGATGAACATCGTGCCGGCCAAGGTGGCGGGCGTGAAGCGCATCGTCATGGTCGTGCCGACGCCCAACGGCGTGCTGAACCCGCTGGTCATGCTGGCGGCTGGGATTGCCGGTGCCGACGAGGTCTGGCGCATCGGCGGTGCGCAGGCGGTGGCGGCGCTCGCCTATGGCACGCAGTCGATCAAGCCGGTCGACAAGATCACCGGCCCGGGCAACGCCTACGTCGCCGCCGCCAAGCGCCGCGTGTTCGGCCAGGTCGGCATCGACCTGATCGCCGGCCCGTCGGAGATCCTGGTGGTCGCCGACCGCCACAACGACCCCGCCTGGATCGCCGCGGACCTGCTGTCGCAAGCCGAGCACGATGCTTCCTCGCAGTCGGTGCTGATCGCCGACGATGCGGCGTTTGCCGATGAGGTCGCCAAGGCTGTCGATGCGCAGCTCAAGACGATGCCACGCGCCGAGATTGCGGGTGCGAGCTGGCGCGACAATGGCTGCATCATCCTGGTGCGCGACCTCGGGGCGAGCGCGCCCATTGCCGACCGGATTGCCGCCGAGCATGTGGAGTTGGTGATGGAGACAGGACCGGCCGAGGCGCTGAGCGAGAAGATCTCGCATGCCGGCGCCATCTTCATCGGCCGCCACACGCCCGAAGCGATCGGCGACTATGTCGCCGGCACCAACCACGTGCTGCCGACCTCTCGGGCGGCGCGCTTCTCCGGCGGCCTCGGGGTGGCCGACTTCCTGAAGCGCACCTCGATCGTGGCGTGCACGCCCGAGTCGCTGGCGGCGCTCGGCCCGGCAGCGCTGGCGCTGGCCGAGGCCGAGGGCCTCTACGCCCACGGCCGCTCGGTGTCGATCCGGCTGAACCGGCGCTAACCATGCCCGCGGCTCCTTCCCCGGCGCGGCGCATCATCGACATCGCCCTCGACGAAGAATCGGTGGCGCGGCGCACGCCCGAGGTCGAGCACGAGCGCGCGGTCGCACTGTTCGACCTTTTGGAGGAAAACGACTTCATTTTGGTCGAGGGCGAGCCCGGCCCGTACAAGCTGCACATCGGCATCTTCGAGCAGCGCCTGGTGTTCGGCGTGTACGCCAAGGACGACCGCAAGCTGCGCGACATCATCCTGTCCCTTACGCCGTTCCGGAAAGTGGTGAAGGACTACTTCCTGATCTGCGAGAGCTACTACGCCGCCATCAAGAAGCTCAGCCCGTCGCAGATCGAGGCGCTCGATATGGGCCGGCGTGGCCTGCACAACGAGGGTTCGGAGCTGCTGCGCGAGCGGCTCGAGGGCAAGATCGAGGTCGATCTCGACACGGCGCGGCGCCTGTTCACCCTGATCTGCGCCCTGCATATCAAGGCATGAGGCGCATCGAGGCATGAACGGCCTGCCCTCCAGCGTGCTGTTCGCCTGCAGCCACAATGCCATCCGCTCACCAATGGCGGAGGCGATCGCCAAGCGCCTGTACGGGCAGACCGCCTATCTCGATTCGGTGGGCGTCAACCCGACCCAGCTCGACAGCTTCGCCGTCGCGGTGCTCGACGAGATCGGCATCGACCTGCACAGCCATCACGGCAAGTCGTTCGACGACATCGACCCGAGCTCGTTCGACCTCATCGTGACCCTGTCGCCCGAGGCGCATCACAGCGCGCTGGAGTTCACCCGCAGCACCTCGACCGACGTCGAATACTGGCCGATCCCCGATCCCAGCGCCGTCGAGGGCTCGCGCGAGACGCGCCTCGACTCCTATCGCCGAACCCGCGACATCATCCTCGCAAGACTGAAAACCCGCTTCGGTGTTTCGTCGGGGCCGTCGATCTAGAGAGGCCGGTCGGACGCTTCCCGTCGGGACTTAGGTTTCCTGTGCCGCCGGCAGCAGACCGCAATCGATCAGCAGCCACAGCAGGCCGAACACCGGGATGAACAGCAGCAGCGCCCAGAAGCCCGACTTGCCGCGGTCGTGGCAGCGCTTGATCACGATCGCGGTCTGCACCCAGATCAGCGGCGCGGCGAGCACCAGGGCGACGGTCAGCCCCTCGAACACGCTGTACGGAAACCAGCGGGCGAGCAGCGGATCGACGCGCATGGCGTAGAGCCAGAACAGGACGAGCACCGGAATCTGGACGGCCCAGAAGGTCGCCCGGCTGATCCGACCATCGAAACCGAAGAACAGCTGCCGCACTGCCGGTCAGCCTCCCAATTCATTGTTTGTCTTGGCAGTGACCCTGCCTCATGCGGTTGCACCCGTCGAGACCTCCGGCCGGAGCGGCATGCGGCCGATTTGCGCCAGAGCCGGGGACAAAGCGGGGCAGGGCGTTGACTAACCCCCGAACCAAGCCCATTTTCCCGGCCGCTTCGCTCCTTTTTACCCCTTTTCGGAGGCCGGATGGCCAAGGAAGACCTGATCGAATTCAACGGCGTGGTGGCCGAGCTGCTGCCCAACGCGATGTTTCGCGTGAAGCTCGACAACGACCACACGATCCTCGCCCACACCTCGGGCAAGATGCGCAAGAACCGTATCCGCGTGCTGGCAGGCGACCGCGTCACTGTCGAGATGACGCCCTACGA
>DASXQC010000622.1:0-13829 GCA_036493235.1 Reyranella sp. | reverse complement strand
CGGCCGACACGCTCGAGCGCTACGCCCGCTGGCGCCGCGCCGACAACCTCACCATGGTCGCCGCGACCGACCTGCTGAACCGCCTGTTCTCCAACGACATCAAGCCGCTCAGGCTCGCGCGCGACATCGGCCTGGCCGCCGTCCACCGCGTCCCGCCGCTCCGCCGCTTTTTCGTGCGCCATGCGATGGGCATGGTGGGCGACCTGCCGAAGCTGATCCGCGGCGAGCGGCCCTGAAGAAGCGTCAGCTTCTTCATTACTGTCCCTGTCCCTGTCAGGCGTCACGTGACCGCCTCGTGACTGTCACGCAGCACTATTTGCCAAATGATTTCAAAGGGACCGCCTGGCGAATTGGGCTACGCTCGTAAGAGTCGCGTCCCGAAAGTTGGAGTTCAGTCCGGAAATTCGATTCGAACGGACCGTCAGGCATGCCCAAGGACTATGTGGACACGCTCGTCATCGGCGGCGGGCAGGCCGGCCTCACGGTCAGCCACATGCTCAGCCGGCGCGGCTGCCGACATCTTGTGCTCGAGCGGGCGCGTATCGCCGAGCGCTGGCGCAGCGAACGATGGGACGGCCTGCGCTTCCAGTTCCCCAACTGGTCGGTGAAATTGCCTGACTTCCCCTTTCGGCATGCCGATCCGGACGGCTTCTGCACCAGCGCCGAGATCGTCGACTTTTTCACCGCCTACGCCGACTTCATCGCGGCCCCAATCCGCTGCGGCGTGGAGGTGACGCGCCTCACCCAGGGCGCCGCGACGCCCGGCTTCGTCGCCGAGACGTCCGGCGGCGCCATTGAAGCGGCGAATGTCGTCGTCGCCACCGGCCCATACCAGCGCGCCGTCTTCCCGGCCTTGCTGCCGCAGGCCCTCGATCTCTTTCAAGTCCATGCCAGCACCTATCGCGCCCCCGACCAGCTGCCGCCGGGCGCAGTACTGGTGGTGGGGTCAGGCGCATCCGGCGCGCAAATCGCCGAGGAGCTGCGGCGTGCCGGCCGGCGTGTCTATCTTTCGGTCGGGCATCACCGCCGCATGCCGCGGCGCTACCGGGGGCGCGATTTGATCTGGTGGATCTCCACCTTGGGCCTCGACCAGACACCGGTCGCGAAGCGCGGGCCGGACAAGGCCCTGCCGCTGATCACCGGCGCCTATGGCGGCCACACCATCGACTTCCGCGACTTCGCTGCGCAAGGCATCACACTGATCGGGCGGCTGGTGGCCGCCGACAACGGCATCGTCGAGATCGCGCCCGATCTTGGCGCGAGCCTCGCCTCGGGTGACCAAGCCTATGCCGGCTTCCTCGACCTGGTCGATCGATACGTGGCGCAGCACGAGGTCGACGTGCCCGAGGAGCCCGAGGCCCGTGCCGTGCGGCCGGACCCGGCGGATCTGCTGCAGCCCCTTCGCCGCCTCGATCTCCAAGCCGCCGGCATCAGCGCCGTGATCTGGAGCACGGGATACGCGTGCGATTTCAGCTGGATCGACCTGCCGGTCTTCAACGCCCAGGGCGAGCCGGTCCATCGCGACGGCATCACCGACGTGCCTGGCCTGTACTTCATCGGGCTGCAATGGCTGTCGCGCATGAACTCCTCGTTCCTGGCCGGCGTCGGCCAGGATGCCCTGCATCTCGCCGAGCACATCGCGGCCCGGCACGTCGCGGCCCAACACATCGCGGAACAGCGCGCTGACTAGGAGCGTCGCCCGCACTGCCGTTCTGACGTGCATCGCCCTGCTGTGCTTCTCGGCGAACTCGATCCTGTGCCGGCTGGCGCTGGCGCCGAAGCTGATCGATCCGGCAAGCTTCACGACCGTCCGCATCCTGTCGGCGGCCGTCATGCTGACGGCGAGCGTCTGGCTGAAGTACCGGCACTTCCCTGGTCTAGGGCGGGCCAAGGCACGCTCGGTCGCGGCGGTGTTCGTCTATCTCGTGTTCTTCTCGTTCGCCTATACGCGTCTGGGTGCCGCCACGGGCGCTCTCGTCCTGATCGCGGCTGTACAGTTCACCATGCTGTGCATCGCCCTCTTCCAGGGCGAGCGGTTCGCGCTGCTGTCGTGGGCCGGGTTTGCGTTGGCAGTGGGCGCAGTCCTTTGGCTGTTGCTTCCCGGAGCGACGGCGCCGGATCTGCCGGGTGCTGCCCTGATGGCCGTCTCCGGCGCGGCCTGGGGCTTTTTCACGGTGTTCGCGCGCGGCGCCGATCATCCGGAGGAGACCAACGCCAGCAACATGCTGTGGTGCCTGCCGTCCGCGCTGTTCATGAACCTTCTCTGGCTCGATGGGACGCACTGGACCGCGACCGGCCTGGCGCTGGCGACCGCGTCAGGCGCGGTCGCTACGGGCTTCGGCTACATCGTCTGGTATCTGGCGCTTCGCAACCTGCTGGTGACCCAGGCGACCACCGTCCAGCTCTCCATGCCGGCTGTCGTTGCTCTCGCCGGTGTCGTTTTCCTGGCCGAACCGCTGACGGCGCGGCTGCTCGTCGCCTCCGCGGCAATGCTCGGCGGCATCGGCCTCGCCCTGATCCGGCGACCTGTCAGCCGCGAACGGCCTCGACGCGGCCCGTAACAACGACGGCGGCCGCGATGAGGTCGACCGCCGCCGCCAGCAGCAGCGGCACGCGGTAGCCGCCGAAGGCGTCGTGCAGCAGGCCGTAGAAGCTCGGGCCGAGGCCGGTCGCGAGCTGGATAAGGCAGGAGGCGATGCCGTAGACGGCGCCGAACGATGCGGCGCCGAACTCGCGGCGAACGATGATCGGCGACAGCGTCGTGATGTTGCCGATGGTCAGGCCCATCAGCACGCTGCCGGCCACCAGAACGACCGGGCCCGGGATCAGCGCCTGCATCGCGAGCGAGCCTGCGGCGATCACCATCATGACCGAGGCCGTGAGCCGTGCGCTGATCTGGTCGGCGAAGCGCGCCAGCATCAGGCGGCTGCACAGCGCGGTGATCGCCGTAGCCGAGACGGTGATCGAGGTGCCGGCGGCGCCCAGCACCGGCGACAGCAGGGTCACCTGATGGGTGACGAAGCCCACTTGCACCATCATGCCGATGCCGAAGCCGAGCGTGATGCTGCGCAGCTCGGCGGTGCGTAGCGCGCCTCGGCGATTCCACAAGGGGGCCGCACCGCTCATCGTCGCGCGCGCGGCGGCGGCGCCATCGGGATGCAGGCCGAGATCCTGCGGCCGCCGCTTCATGACGAACAGCGCGAGCGGCACCAGCACGACGAACGAGACAGCGGCGGCGACGGTCGTCGTCGCGGTGAAGCCCGCGCGGCCGATGCCGAACAGCAGGATCGGCGTGCCGGCCATCCCGCCGACGCTGGCGCCAAGCGAGGCGATCGACACGGCGCGGCCCTGGAAACGCTCGAACCACGGCGCGAGCGTGGTCGCCACCGCCGTGGTCGACAGGCAGGCCCAGCCGACGCCCATCACCAGGAAGACCGCATAGGCCTGCCACGTCGCCGTGACGTGGCCGATCGCGGCGACGCCCAGCGCGAGCGCCGTTCCGCCCAGCGCAAAGATCGGCTGCGGGCCGGCGCGGCCGATCACGCCGCCGACCGGGATGAGCAGCAACGCGCTGGTGACGTAGAACAGCGTGATCGCGCCGGAGACCAGCCCGGTCGGCCAGCCGCGCTCCCCGACCAGCGCGTGCAGATAGACGCCGGCCCCGAACAGGCCGAGCGCATTGGCAAACACGGCAGCAACTAGGCACACGCCGACGATACGCCAACCATAGAAAAGCCGGGACATGGACCCTGCTAGCACGGACCGAGCGCCGGAATACTTCGGTCATGGCCGAAGTACGGCTGCTCATGCTCTTCCGGACCGCGAGCCTCCGGCTCGCTCATGGTTCATGAGGCGAGCCGGAGGCTCGCGGTCCGGAAGAGCATGACGCGCAACTGGAGTTGCGCGCCCCCGGCGAAGACCCTATTTCAGGGGCCAAATTTCGAGGATTCCCATGGCCCCTCCCGCTCCATCGGCCCAAGGTCCCGTGACCGTCCTGACCGGCTATCTCGGCGCCGGAAAGACCACGCTGCTCAACCGGATTCTGAGCGAGCAGCACGGCAAGAAGTACGCCGTGATCGTCAACGAGTTCGGCGAGCTCGGCGTCGACAACGACCTCGTGGTGAACGCCGAAGAAGAAGTCTTCGAGATGAACAATGGTTGCATCTGCTGCACCGTGCGCGGCGACCTGATCCGCATCATCGAAGGCCTGATGAAGCGCAAGGACAAGTTCGACGGCATCCTGGTCGAGACGACCGGCCTCGCCGATCCCGGCCCGGTCGCGCAGACCTTCTTCACCGACGACGACATCAAGGCGCGCACCCGGCTCGACGCGATCGTGACCGTGGTCGACGCCAAGCACTTCCTCGGCCAGCTCGAGCAGGGCAGCGAGGCGGAGGAGCAGGTCGCGTTCGCCGACGTGATCCTGCTGAACAAGACCGACCTGGTGAGCGAGGACGACCTCAAGAAGGTCGAGGACAAGATTCACTCGATCAATCGCTACGCCCGCATCCATCGCACGCAGAAGAGCAGGATCGAGCTCGACGCCATCCTCGACAAGGGCGCGTTCGACCTGAAGCGCATCCTCGAGTTCGAACCCGACTTCCTGCATTCCGGCCACAGCCACGATCACGGCGACGACGTCGCGAGCCTCTCGTTCAGCAGCGAGCGGTCGGTCGATCCCGACAAGTTCCAGAAGTGGATGGGCGCGCTGCTGCAGCTCAAGGGCCAGGACATCCTGCGCTGCAAGGGCATCCTCGCAATAGACGGTGCGCCCAAGCGCTACGTCTTCCAGGGCGTGCACATGATGATGGACGCCGACTGGGGCACGCCGTGGAAGGACGGCGACAAGCGCGCCAGCAAGCTCGTCTTCATCGGCCGCAACCTCGACGGCGAGAACCTGAAGCGCGGCTTCGAAGACTGCCTGAAGTGACCCGTGTCATCCCGAGCCCTCTGTGTCATCCCGAGCTACGCTCGGGATGACACCTGTGCTTGGCGTGACACTGTTGTTGGATGCAATTCGGTGCGACCTTGAAACTCGATCTTGCTAACCCCGATTGGCGGTCGCAGCTGCCGCCCTCCCGCTCCGTCGCGGCCGATGCGCCGGTCGCCGCTTGCGCCTTCAGCCGCGACGGCAAGACGGTCGCGTTCGCGCTCGGGGACGGCCGCGTGCGGCTGCTGCCGGCGGACGTGAAGGCCGCGGAAGGCGCTGGTCCGGATCCGATTCATAGCGGCGCGGTGCTGTCGCTGATCGCCGATCCCATCGGCGATGGCTTCCTGAGCGGCGGTGACGACGGTCGCCTGCTGCGCATTGCGCTGGACGGCAGCACGACCGAAGTCGTCAACCAGAAGGGCAAGTGGATCGACAAGCTCGCCGCCCATCGCAGCAACGGCGCCTTCGCGGCGTCGGTCGGCAAGATGGCGCTGGTGGTCGACAAATCGGGCGTCCGCGAGTTCGGGCCGCACCAGAGCACGGTGGCGGCGATCGACTTCAGCAAGGACGGCAGCCGCATCGCCACGGCGCATTACGGCGGCATCACCGTATGGAGCATCGGCCAGGTGACCCTGCCGCCACGCAAGTTCGGCTGGGCCGGGAGCCACGTCGCGCTGAAGTGGAGCACCGACGGCAAGTTCATCGCCACCGGCACGCAGGAGAACGACATCCATGTCTGGCGCATCGCCCAGGCGAGCGACATGCGCATGCAGGGCTATCCGGCCAAGGTGAAGTCGCTGTCGTGGTCGGCCGATGCGCGCTGGCTCTACACCTCGTCGCAGCCGGTGTTCACCGCCTGGCCGTTCACCGGCAAGGGCCCCGAAGGCAAGCCGCCGCTGCAGTTCGGCGACGAAGGCGCGGGCCTCTTCACGGTCGTGGCCGCGCATCCGGCGGCCGAGTTCGTCGCCGGCGGCTACGATTCGGGCGAGCTGCAGCTCGGTGACATCAAGACCCGCCAGTCGGTGGTGCTGAAGCTGTCCGACGGCTCGGCGGTCAGCGCCCTCGCCTGGTCTCCCGACGGCCTGCAGCTCGCCGCCGGCAACGACAACGGCGATCTGCTGGTGATCGACCTCAGGCGCTGAGTCATGATCGGAACCGACCACACGAGCTGGCCGACGTCGGCGTTGATCGAGGCAGCGTACCGCGAACAGCACGAATTCGATGACGATGGCCCGTGGCCCGCGACGGTCGCCTTGCATGAGCGCGGCAGCCGCGAGGTGCTGGAGGCGGCGCTGACGCTCTGCACATCGCTCGATCCCAAGTGGCGATCGCTCGGCGCGCGCCTGCTGGGCGAGCTCGGCTCACCGGAGCGGACGTTTCCCGAGGAATGCTGCGATACCCTGCTCGGGTTGTTGAGCGATCCGTCCCAGGCGGTGGTGATCTCGGCGATCTACGCGCTCGGTCATCTCGGCAATCGGCGCTGCGATTCCGGGGTCCTTGCCCTGCAGGATCATCCCGAGCCCGCGATCCGCAAGGGAGTGGCCTTTGCCCTGTCGGGCACGAGCCTGCCGGAAGCCGTCCCCGTCCTGCTGAAGCTGATGGAAGATCCCGACGTCGAGGCGCGCGACTGGGCGACCACGACCTTGGGCCAGGCTTCCCGCTTCGACAACCCGGAGATTCGCGAGGCCCTGCTGGCCCGCGCGACGAAGGACGACGATGAGATCGTCCGGGGCGAGGCCCTCCATGGACTGGCGTGGCGCGGCGACAAGCGTTGCCTTCCGCTGCTGGTCGCCGAGTTGGAGCAGGCCGGCGACCATGCGCACCTGTTCGTCGACGGGGCCAAGCTGTGCCTCGGCATCGACGAGATGGAGGAGGTCGCGGTGCAGGACCTGCTGGCGGACCTGCGCGCCGACCGGCATTAGCCGGCGATCTGCCGGTGAGCGACCTCGGACAACAGCTTCCGTCGTCACGGCCAAGGCCCGACGGCCGCGCGAGAAGCCCTTTCCCACGACAAGCTGACCATCGAGGCGAAAAGGTCTCTCCGCGGCGTGCTTCGCGCTCCGGTCGAGACGACGGGCGGCGCTACGACGCCTCGCTCCACTTCGGCTCGGCGCCGGTCGCGGGCTTGGTCTTGCGAATGCGCCCGTCGAGCTCGATGTGCAGCTCGGCAAAGGCGCCGTCGCGCCGGCCCAGCACCTCGAAGTGCCTGGGCTTTCGTCGCGGCATGCCGACCGGCTCGTAGCCGGCGCCGCGCGCCGCCCGCAGCACGACAGCCGGATCGGCGGGACCGTGGCCCCCGTGTCGACCCTCGTGATGCGGCTTCTTCCTGTGCTCGATCTCGATCGTGCGGCCGTCGCGCGTCAGGTGATGGACCTTGAGTTCCGACGGCTTGCGTTCGCCCTCAAGCACCACGCGGTCGCCGAGCCGAAGGGCGATCTGCTCGAGACCTTTCGGTGTGATGTCAGCCAGCACGACGCCTCCGCCCGTATCGACCGCAAAGCGATGAGCGAACAGATGCAGGATCGTGCCGGAGACGCGGGCAAGGGAGTCTGACATCGCTTGGTGTCCCCCCTCAACGCGGTGCCGGAGGCGGCGGGCGGCGGCCGGGGCGAAGATCGGCCTCGCGCGGCGGACGGGGAGGGCCCGGTGGGCCGAAAGCCTGATTGCGACCGTCGGCGTGCGACACGAGCTGGGCATGGATGAAGCCGCCCCCGAACAGGCCCTGTACCGTGACCGCTTCGCCCCGGGTGACGACGGCGCCGTCCTCGCCCTGCGGCCCGAGTTCGACCAGCGCACGGCCGGTATCGTCCTGGAGGATGAACTTGTTGCCGAAGATCTCGGCCACCGTCCCCTTCACTGCGACGACGTTGTCGGCCTGCATCCGGTCGATCGCGACCGGCGTCAGCAGCATCACCGGCTGCGGTTGACCGGGCGCGGCGGCCAGTGGCGGCGGGGGTGGCGGCGTTTGGGCGAAGGCAGCCGAGGCGGTACCCAGAACGAGGGCGGCTGCGGCGGCAGGCAGAACGCGTTGGATCGACATTTTCGTCTCCTTTAAAGCGTTGCGATGCCGGACACGTTACCGATCGGTTGCCAACCGGCGCTGAACCGAACCGTTCAGCACGCGTTAAGGTTCGGTCCGTTACCGATGCGGGCATTCGCAACCCGGTCGAGGCCATGAAGATCCTGCTGGTCGAAGACGACGGTCCGTTGGCGCGCCAGATCGCGCAGGCGCTGCGCGACGAGAACTTCGCCGTCGACATCGCCGCGAACGGCGAGGATGGCCAGCATCTCGGCGAAACCGAAGCCTATGACGCCGCCGTGCTCGATCTCGGCCTGCCCAAGGTCCCGGGCCCGGCGGTACTGCGCACCTGGCGGCAGGCCGGCCGCCGGCTTCCGGTGCTGATCCTGACGGCGCGCGACGGCTGGAGCGACAAGGTCGACGGCTTCAAGGCCGGCGCCGACGACTATCTCACCAAACCGTTCCGCGTCGAGGAGCTGATCATGCGGCTGCGCGCCCTGGTGCGGCGCTCGGCCGGCCATGCCGCGCCGCGCATCGTCTGCGGCGCCCTTGCCTTCGACGCGCAACTCGGCGTGTTCGAGCGCGACGGCCTGCCGATCAGGCTCACGGCGCTCGAATGGCGGGTGCTCGAATGCCTGATGCTGCATAAGGACATGGTGGTCGAGCGGCTCGCGCTCGCCGACAAGGTCTATGAGGGCGATGCCGGAACCGATTCCAACTCGCTCGAGGTGATCGTCGGTCGCCTGCGCCGCAAGGTCGGACGCGCGGCGATCGAGACGGTGCGCGGCCGCGGCTATCGGCTGGTCTGCGGTGCGGTGGCATGAAGCGGTTATCCTCCCTCGCCGCGCGCCTGCTCGCGGTCGCAGCGCTCTCGATCACCGCCTCGCTGCTGGTCGCAGGCGTGGCGATCGGCCTGTTGCTGCATCACTTCGTGCAGCGCACCGTCGACGAGCGCCTCGACACACAGATCGTTTTCCTCGCCTCGATGCTGCACGCCGATGCGGCAGGCCACCTGTCTCTCGCCGGCAATGCCGATGGCCCACCGTTCGATCGGCCCGCTCGCGGCTGGTACTGGCAAGTGCGCGGCCCCGACAACACGCTGCGCGCGCAGGCGCTGCGCGACGAAGCGCTCGACGTCTCCGGTCTGCCGCTGCCGCCGCCTCGACCACCGCGTCCGGACGCGCCGCCAGCGCCGTTTCCACCGCCACGGCCGGCCGACGGTCCCGGGCCCGGCGGCGAGCTCCTTCATTTCCGCGTGAGGACCGTGACGGTCGGCGGCGTGCCCGCCGAGATCGTCGCCGCGGCGCCGCGCGCCGCCGTGCGTGGTCCGTTGATCGGCGCGCTGACGACTCTCGGGCTCTCCCTCGGCGCGCTCGAGATCGTGCTGCTGCTCGCCATCCTCCTGCAGGTACGCCTCGGCTTGCGCCCGCTGACGCGGCTGCGTGCGGCGATCGCCGACATCCGCGCCGGCCGCCGCGAGCGCCTGCCCGACGACCAGGCGACGGAAGTACGCCCTCTCGTCGACGAGCTGAACGCGCTGCTCGGGCAGAATGCCGCCACGCTCGAACGCGCACGCGGCCATGTCGCCAACCTGGCCCATGGGCTGAAGACGCCGCTGGCTACCCTCGGCCTCGCGCTATCGCGCGACAAGGCCGACGCGCGGGAGCTGGCGCCGCTGGTCGACGTGATGGAGCGGCGCATCCGCCATCACCTCGGCCGTGCCCGTGCCGCCGCTCTCGCCGGCCCCGTGCGTGCGCAGACCGCGCTTGCGCCGCGTCTGGAGGCGCTGGGCGCGGTGCTGTCGAAGGTGAATGCCGATCGCGTCATTGCGCTCACCATCGAGGTGCCGCAGGCCGCGGCGGTCGCCTGTGAGCAGCAGGACTTCGACGAGATCGCCGGCAATCTGCTGGAGAATGCCTTCACGTGGGCGCGCGGCACGGTGTCGGTGCAGGCGCGCGACGACGGTCGCCGGATGATTCTCACGATCGACGATGACGGCTGCGGCCTGCAGCCGTCCGAGATCGAGCGCGTGCTGCGGCCCGGGCAGCGCCTCGATGAGGCAGCGCCGGGCTTCGGCTTCGGACTGTCGATCACGCGCGAGCTGGTCGAGCTCTACGGCGGCACGCTCGACTTCGCGCGTGCCTGCCTGGGCGGGCTGCGGGCGATCGTGACCCTGCCCCGCACTGACGCGAAATGAGGGAACACGCCGTGGATCGCCGCGTCCGACACGCGCTCGAAGGGCTGAACTTCTTCATGGCCGACATCCAGGCCGGGATCGGGCCGTTCCTCGGCGTGTTCCTGCTCGTGCACGGCTGGAAGAGTGGCATGATCGGCACCGTCATGACGGTGGGCGGGATCGCCGCCATGCTGCTCACCACGCCGATCGGCGCGCTGATCGATGCGACGACCCGTAAGCGGCTCTATGTCGTGCTGGCGAGCCTCTGCGCCGTCGCGGGCTCGGCGATCGTCCTGCTGTCGCAGGATTTCTGGATCGTCGCGGGCTCGCAGGTCGCCACGGCGATCGCCGGCACTGCGATCGCGCCCGCTGTCGCCGGCATGACGCTGGGCATCGTCGGGCAGGCAGGCTTCAACCGGCAGATCGGCCGCAACCAAGCCTTCAATCATGCCGGCAACATGGTCGGCGCCGGGCTGTCGGGCCTGCTCGGCTGGCAGTTCGGATTTCCGGCGGTGTTCCTGCTGGCGGCGATCTTCGGCGTGCTGGCGATCGTGTCGGTGCTGGCGATCCCGAAGCGGGCGATCGACGATCGCGTCGCGCGGGGGCTGTCGCGTGGCGAAGGCGACGACAAGGCAGGCGCCTGGCACATCCTGTGGCACTGCCGGCCGCTGCTGGCGCTCGCCGCGGCGTTGCTGCTGTTCCATCTCGGCAATGCGGCGATGCTGCCGCTTTACGGGCTCGCGGTGGTCGCGACCACGCACGGCAACGGGCCGGGTTTCGTCGCCATGACCGTGGTGGTGGCGCAGGGCGTGATGATCGTCATGTCGATCGTCGCCATGCGCATGGCCGAGAAGGAAGGCCTGTGGCTGGTGCTGCTGGCGTCGTTCCTGTCGCTGCCGATCCGCGGCGTCGTGGCGGCGGGCTTTATCGAGGAATGGGGTGTGTTTCCCGTGCAGGCGCTGGACGGCATCGGCGCGGGCCTGCAGAGCGTGGCGGTGCCGGGCCTGGTCGCGCGCCTGCTCGACGGCACCGGCCGGGTCAATGTCGGCTTGGGCGCGGTGATGACTGCCCAGGGAATCGGCGCTTCGCTGAGCCCGGCACTGGGCGGCTGGATCGCCGAGCGCATGGGCTATCCGGCATCGTTCCTGGTGCTCGGCGCGTTGGCGACCGGCTCGGTCGCGATTTGGGCGGGCTTCGGCTCTTCGCTGCGCGTGGCGTGCGCGGGAACGGCACGATGAGCGCCGCGCCGATCGCGACCTGGTGCATCTCGGCGATCGCCGTCGCCGGAGTGATCGCCCGCCCGTATCGATGGCCCGAGGCCATATGGGCCGTGGCCGGCGCCAGCGCGCTGGTCCTGCTCGGGCTGATGACGCCGCAGCTCGCGCTGGCCGGCATTGCCAAGGGCACTGACGTCTACCTGTTCCTCGTGGGCATGATGCTGCTGTCGGAGACCGCGCGCGAGGCCGGGCTGTTCGACTGGCTGGCAATGTGCGCGGCACGACAAGCCCGCGGCTCGTCGAAGCGACTCTTCCTGCTGGTCTATGCCGTGGGTGTCGTCGTCACGATCTTCCTCTCGAACGACGCCACGGCGGTCGTGCTGACACCGGCGGTGGCCGCCGCGGTCAGGGCTATCCGCATCCGCAACCCGCTCCCCTACCTCCTGATCTGCGCGTTCACCGCCAACGCCGCGTCTTTCGTCCTGCCGATCTCCAACCCCGCGAACCTCGTGATGTACGCCAGCCATATGCCCTCGCTGGCGCGTTGGCTGCAGCAGTACGGCTTGGCCGCGGCCGTGGCGGTGATCGCGACCTACGCCTGCCTGCGCTGGGTAGAGCGCGGCAGTCTCGACGAAGAGCTTCCGAGAGAGGCGCCGGGTGCGCGGCTGTCGCGCACCGGCCGCATCGCCGCGGCAGGTATTGCGGTGGCGGCGCTCGTCCTGCTGGCGGCGTCGGCCCTGGAGCTGCAGCTCGGCCTGCCGACCGCCCTCTGCGGCGTGCTCACCCTGCTGCTGGGATGGGCCATCGGCGGCGTCTCGCCGCGCAAAGCGATGGGCGGCATTTCGTGGAGCGTGCTGCCGCTTGTCGCCGGCTTGTTCGTGCTGGTCGAGGCGCTCGACAAGACCGGCGTCATCGGATTGCTTGCCGGCGTTCTTGCAGACGGCACAGCAACCTCGGTGCAGGCAACGAGCGGCTTGGCCGGTCTCGCCGTCGCGCTGGTGAGCAACCTGGTCAACAACCTGCCGGCCGGCCTCGTAGCGGCGAGCGCCGCGCATGCCGCCCTCGTACCCGAGCCCGTGATCCGCGCGCTCGTGATCGGCGTCGATCTCGGCCCCAACCTCTCCGTCACCGGCTCGCTGGCGACGATCCTCTGGTTGGCGGCGCTGCGCCGCGACGGCCACCACGTGGACGGCTGGCAGTTCCTCAAGATCGGCGCGGTAGTCATGGCGCCGGCCTTGGTGCTGTCGCTCGTCACGGCGATTGCCTTGGCGTAGGCGCGTGAAGGCAGCCGGCGTGACCTAGCGGACGACTTATCCACAGGATTTGACAGGACAAGGGGTGATGGGAAGATGGGAAGAATCGCCCGAAATGCAAGCGGGCCGCCGTTTTACGCTTCCCACGAGCATGGGAAGTCGTGCGAAGTCCGGCTAGCCCCGACGTCCGACCAGCAGGCGGTTGCTCGCGAAGCAGAGCAGGCCCGCAATGCCCATCGCCGTGGTCATGGGCAGGATGCTGCCGGCGAAGGTCTGGCCGACGATGGTGCCGAACAGCGCGCCCAGGCCGAACTGCATGACGCCCATCAGCGACGAGGCCGTGCCCGCCATGTGCGGGTAACGCTGCAGGGCCATCGCCATAGCATTGGCGCCGACGAAGCTGTTGGCCGCGATCTGCAGCACGAACAGCGGCAGGAACGGCCACAGGCCGAACCAGCCCGTGTGTGCCTCGACGAGCCCCATGACCAGCAGGGTCGGTCCGACGAGCGCCGGCACGATGACGGCGGCGCGCAGCATGCGGTGCGCGCCGACCCGCGGCACGAAGCGCGCGTTGGTCAGGCTACCGGTGGTGAGGAAGGCGACCTGGAAGGCGAAGATCAGGCCGTAGAGGCGCGGCTCGACGCCGTAGCGCTCGATGAACACGAACGGCGAGCCCGACAGGAAGGAGAACAGCGCGGCGAACTGGAAGCCGCCGGTCAGCGCGTAACCCATGAAGGCGCGATGGCGTACCAGCTCGCCGTAGCGGCGGACCACCGAGCCGAGATGCAAGGGCTGGCGGTACTCGGGCCGCAGGGTCTCGGGCAGGCGCAGGAAGGCGAAGGTCCAGGCGACCACGCCGATGCCCGCCAGCACCCAGAAGATCGCGCGCCAGCCCAGGAACCACAGCACCTGGCCGCCGATCAGCGGCGCCAGCATCGGCGCGATGGAGGAGCAGGCGTGCATCAGCGACATCGCCCGCGCCGCCTGGTCCTTCTCGGAGAGGTCGCGGACCATGGTGCGGGCCAGCACCACGCCGCCGCACGCCGCCAGCCCCTGCAGCACACGCAACACCACCAGCTGGCCCGCCGCCGCAGCGAAGGCGCAGCCGATGCTGACCAGCACGTAGGTCCCGAGGCCCGTCAGGATCACCGGGCGGCGGCCGAAGCGGTCGCCGGCGGGCCCGTAGACGATCTGGCCGAAGCCGAAGGCCAGCAGGAAGGCCGAGAGCGTGAGC
>DASXQC010000621.1:0-2212 GCA_036493235.1 Reyranella sp. | reverse complement strand
GAGGCGGTCAACGCCTGGGTTGGCGATGCGGCAAAGCTCGCCGACCTGTTCGCCGGCGTCGGCTCGTTGTCGCTCGGCCGGCCGGGCCGGCTGTCGCTGTTCGAGAGCGACAAGCCGTCGGTCGCGGCGGTTGATGCCTGCGCCCGGAAGATCGGCGGCAATCGCGTCACTGCCGAGCGGCGCGATCTTTTCCGCAATCCGGTGCTGTCCAAGGAGCTCGATTCCTTCGACGCCGTCGTGCTCGATCCGCCGCGCGCAGGAGCGGCGGCGCAGGTCGCCGAGATCGCCCGTTCGAAGGTCAGGCGGGTGGTCTACGCCTCGTGCGATCCCGGCAGCTTCGCGCGCGACGCGCGAACGCTGCAGGACGCGGGCTACCGGCTGGAGAAACTGAAAGCCATCGACCAGTTCCTCTGGTCGGGGCATGTTGAGTTGATCGCACTGTTCGTCAAATGAATAAGGGGGAACTCCGATGATGTTCGATCTTTCCGGCAAGGTGGCGGTCGTCACCGGCGGCAGCCGGGGCATCGGCCGCTCGATCTGCGAGCAGATGGCGGCGCATGGCGCCAAGGTCGTGGTGTCGAGCCGCAAGCTGCCGGCCTGCGAGGCGGTGGTCGAGGGCATCAAGGCCAAGGGTGGCGAAGCCACCGCGGTCGCGGCCAGCATCTCCGACAGGGCGCAGCTCGAGGCGCTGGTCGCCTTCGCGCGCAAGACCTACGGCAGGATCGACATCATGG
Source organism: Reyranella sp. (assembly GCA_036493235.1). GTDB lineage: Bacteria > Pseudomonadota > Alphaproteobacteria > Reyranellales > Reyranellaceae > Reyranella. Next base: position 1,478 of record DASXQC010000621.1, on the reverse strand, counting down.
TCTGCAACGCCGCCTCCAATCCCTACTTTGGCCCGCTCAGCGGCCTGAAGGAGGAGGTGTTCCTCAAGATCATGCAGAACAACGTGATGTCGAACATCGCGCTCATGAACATGGTCGGGCCGGAGATGTCGGAGCGGAAGGACGGCGTGTTCATCATCGTCTCGTCGATTGGCGGCCTGGTCGGCTCAGCCCACATCGCCGCCTACAACATGAGCAAGGCGGCCGACATCAACCTGGTGAAGTCGCTGGCCATGGAATGGGGCAAGCACAACATCCGGGTGAACTGCATCGCCCCTGGCCTGATCCAGACCGACTTCGCCAAGGCGCTGTGGGACAACCCCGAGATCCGCAAAGCCAACGAGGGCAAGGCCGCGCTGAAGCGCATAGGCCAGCCCGACGACATCGGCGGCGTCGCCGTGTTCCTGGCCTCGAAGGCCGGCAACTTCGTCTGCGGTCAAACCATCATCGCCGACGGCGGCGTGATCGGCACGGGGGCGGAATAGCGCTGGGACCGCGCCACTCCGTGGCGGGGTCCCAGCTACGCGACGTCCAACTCACACCAGACCGGAACGTGGTCGCTGGGTTCGGGCTTGCCGCGCTCGGCCTTGTCGATGCCGACGGCGGTGAGGCGGTCGGCGGCCTGGGGCGACAGCAGCAAGTGGTCGATACGCAAGCCATTGCCCTTCTGCCAGGCGCCGGCCTGGTAGTCGTAGAAGGTGTAGCAGGGGCCATCGGTATCGAAGGCGCGCACCGCGTCGGTCAGGCCGAGGTTGAGCAGAGTGCGCAGTGCCTGGCGCGACTGGGGCTGGGTGAGGGCGTCGTTGGCGAAGGCGGCCGGGCTGAAGACATCGGCGTCGGTCGGGATGACGTTGTAGTCGCCGCCCAGCACGAACATCTCCTCGGTCGCCAAAAGCTGGCGCGTGCGCTCGGCCAGCCGGTCCATCCAGGCGATCTTGTAGGCGAACTTGTCGGTGTGGATCGGGTTGCCGTTGGGCAGGTACAGGCCGCCGACCGTCAGCGGTCCCTGCGGCGTCTGCACCCGGCCTTCGATGTAGCGCGCCTGCTCGTCGGTCTCGGGGTCGGGGAGCGAGCGGGCGGTGATCTCGACCGGATGCAGCGACAGCAGCGCCACGCCGTTCCAGCTCTTCTGGCCGACGATCTCGACCTTGTAGCCGGCCGCCTCGATCTCGAGCCGCGGGAACTGCGCCTCCTGCGCCTTGATCTCCTGCAGCACGGCGACGTCGGGCTTGGCATTTTTCAGCCATTCGACGAGGTTGGTGGTCCGCTTGCGGACCGAATTGACGTTCCAGGTCGCGATCTTCATAGGGACGAGTTAAGCGCAAAACAGGAGCCGAGGCGATGGCACGTATCCCCATCCTGCAGGAGAGCGATCCCGGCCTGACCGAGGAGCAGCGCGCCTTCCTCACCGATGCAGGCAAGGCGCGCGGCCGGCTGCTCAACATCTATCGCGCCATGGC
>DASXQC010000620.1:0-2837 GCA_036493235.1 Reyranella sp. | reverse complement strand
CACTCATCTGGAGCATCCGAGGCGGCGTTCCACTGCAAAGCCGAAATCAGCCCACTGCTCGCCATCGGCTACTCCAACCGCCTCGTGCCCCAGCCGGATCGCAAGGTGCCGATCCTGAAGAAGCCGTTCAGTTTCGACGATCGCAATGGGTCCTGCATCGCGCGAGCATTAGATCAGGCGAAGATCGATTCGATCCGCTTGAGGCGGCAGCTCTCTTCTTCCAAGGGGGTGCCGCGTGCGTTGATCACCTGGCGCAGCACATCGAGCGCCTTGGCCCGTTCCTCGGGATGGTCGGGCAGCAGGCGGCGGATCGCGTTGACTGCGCGCTCCTCGTCGAGCTGCAGCAGCAGCGACTGCACGCGGATGATCTCCTTGAGCTCCGCGAGATGCAGGCGCTCGTTCGCCGGCCGCATCTCACGCAGTGCCTTGAGAACGGCGAGCCCGCGCTCGTCGGCCGAACCGCTGGCCATGCGGATGTAGAGCAGCGCGCGCACTCCGGCCGCCGGCAGCCCACCCACATCGTACAGCTTCTCGAGCTCCGCCCGCAGCCGCACGACGATCGCCTCGTGGGCGAGGTCACGATCGACGGGATGCGCGGCCGAGCCGTTGGCCATGCCGGTCAGTGCCTGCAACAGCGGCGCGCCGTAGAAGTTGACGAAGAACGCCTCGGTCATGCCGTCGCGCGAGATCCTGAGCGCGTCCAGCCAGGTCGAGATCCACGACGAAGCCGCCTGCTCGGCGGCGAGCAGCGGGTTGCCTGAGTCGACCGGCTTGCGGTTGGCGCGCGCCTGCTCGGCCGCGGCCGCGACACCCTTCATCAGCGGATTGCGGTCGGAGAAGGCCGCGAAGCGCAACCGGCTCGGATGCGAGTCGCGCATCGCCTGGGCCGACTGGTCGGTGGCCATCGCCTTCACGAACGGCTGGGCGAAGGCGCGGTACAGCGCGAGATTGACCTCCGACAGCCGCGCCATGGTGGCGAAGCGGCGGTCGTCCTCGGCGTCGTTGTTGCCGAAGGCGCGGATGTCGTCGAGCGAGCGCGCCTCGAGCTTGAACAGGTAGCGGCCGTGGATCAGCTCGGGGTTGGCGGTGTCGGGCGTGACCTCGGTGATCACCGCCTCGTACAGGCCGGGCGGCGTCAGGTCGATCATGTCCATGCAGCTCGCGAACTCCGCGTGCTCCTTGGTCGCGACCTTGCCCGAGACGAAGATGCCGAGATGGCCGATCGTCTGGTGCGTCGTGTAGACGATGGTCTGCCCGTTGGCGACGATGTCGCTTTCATGCGTGTAGAGGTCGGTGATCCAGCCCAGCGCCTGCTGCGGCGGCGTGATGTTGTCGCCCCACGAGCAGAACACGACGATCGGCGAGCGGATGTTGCGCAGGTCGATGCGCGTGCCGTCGCTGGCATGGATCTCGCCGGCAGTGAGCTTGTTGCCGACGAACAGGTTGTCGGCGATCCACTGCATCTCGCCGCCGTTCAGCAGCACCGGGCTGCCCCACCAGGTCTCGAAGTCGAGGAAGCGCTGGGCCTCGGTATCGACCTTTGAATAGAGGCCGTATGGCTTCTCCCAATAGGTGTTCGCCGGATTGAGCGATTCGAAGTTCGAGACCAGGTTGGCGCCGTCGAAGATGCCCTTGCCCATGTCCCCGGTCAGCGCGGTCAGCCAGGTGCCGCCCAGCAGGCCGCCGAGATAGCGCATCGGATTCTTGCCGCGCACGCCCGCCCAGTAGGAGAGCGGCGAGCCCGCCAGCACGATCGGGCCGGGCAGCTCGGGCCTGAGCGCCGCCGTCATCATCATCTGCCAGCCGGCCTGGCAGTTGGCGATCACCGCCGGCTTGCCCTCGGCCTCGGGGTGACGGCGGATCACCTCCTCGAGGAAGATCGCCTCGGCGCGGCAGACATCCTCGATCGTCTGTCCCGGCATCGGGTTGGGCAAAAAGCCGACAAAGTAGCAGGGATGGCCGCCTTCGAGCGCGACGCCGATCTCGCTGTCCTGCTTCATGCCGCCGATGCCGGGCCCGTGGCCGGCCCGCGGATCGACGACGATGAAAGGCCGCTTGGTCGGGTCGGCTTCCTTGCCGTCCGGTGGCACGATGCGCGCCAGCACGTAGTTGACCGGCCGTTCCAGCGTGCGGCCATCGAGCACCAGCCCGGCCTTGAAGGAGAGCACGTTGGGCGCGTTCATCGCGTTGTGCTCGTAGTAGATGTTGCCGCGCTGACGCAGCACGTCGAGCGTCAGCACGGAGCGCTGCCAGGCATCCAGCCAGTAGTCAGCAATCGGATTTGTCGTCGGCATGGCGTTCACCCTCCGCAGCCGTCAGTCGATGATGTGGTAGCCCCCGTCGATGTAGAGCGTCTCTCCCGTGATCAGCCGCGCGGCGTCGTGGGCCAGGAAGGCCACGGCCGCGCCGACATCGTCGATGCTGACCAGACTGCGCGCCGGTGCCTTTTCCTTGGCCTTGTTGAGCAGCGCGTCGAATTCCGGAATGCCCGATGCCGCGCGCGTGGCGAGCGGACCGGGCGAGATCGCGTGCACGCGGATGTTCTTTGGGCCGAGCTCGGCTGCGAGATATCGCACCGATGCTTCCAGGGCGGCCTTGGCGACGCCCATGATGTTGTAGTTCTTCACCACGCGTTCGCTTCCGTAATAGGTCATGGTGAACAGGCTGCCGCCTTTCTTCATCAGCGGCTCGGCGAGATGCGCCATGCGGATGAAGCTCCAGCAGGAGATGTCCATGGTGGCGAGGAAGCCCTCACGCTCGACATCGACCACGCGGCCCTGCAGCGCCTCCTTGGGCGAGAAGGCGATCGAGTGCAGCACGAAGTCGAGCTTGCCCCA
>DASXQC010000619.1:0-3622 GCA_036493235.1 Reyranella sp. | reverse complement strand
CTCCAGGCAGCACAGGCCGACGATGTCGCACGAGTCGTTGTGAAACGGCAGGCGCGAGGCGGTCTGGTAGCCGCGCGCATGCATGTCCCTGTACTGGTCGCGGCCCATGTCGCGGACATGGCCCAGCACGTCGCCCTGCGCATTCTGCGCCACCGCGCGGCCGAAATGCGCGCCGATACCCCAGTAGATCAGACCCATCTCCTCGGCCGAGTAGCGGTCGCGCGGCAGGCCGCGCACCAGCATGATGCCGAGGCCGTTCTCGATCTCGGTCTGCAGTAGGCGCAGGGTGCGGGCGAAGCGCTTGAGCGGGAAATGCTCCTTGCCGATCTCGGGGATCTGCTTGCCGGTGGTCTTGAGGTGGGCGAGCGCCGCGTCGATCTCGGCGATCTCCTCGGCATTCAGCCGGTAGATCCATTCGTCCTTGTCCTGCATGTCCCGGCCGCGCCAGGCCGCGCGGGTGACGACTGGCTCGATACGCATGACGCTGTCCATCGGCTTCCTCCGGCTTCGTTCTGTCGGAAGTTTAAAATGTCGACATTCGGACAAACAAGGCTGGAAGCGCCCGCGCATAGCGGCTAAATCGTCACGGCATGGCCGAACCCGCCCCGGCGACCTTCGAGCTCTACGCCACCCTGCCCTCGCAGATCGCGGTGCGGATCGGGCGGGCAATCGTCGACGGCGAATTCCAGCCGGGCCAGAAGCTGCGCGAGGTCGATCTCGCTCAGTCGTTCGGCGTCAGCCGAGCGTCGATACGCGAGGCGCTGCGCACGCTGGAGAGCGAAGGGCTGGTCACCATCCTGCCGCAGCGCGGCGCACAGGTGACGACGCTGACCGCCGAGGAAGTCCGCGACATCTTCGAGATCCGCGCCAACCTGATGGGACTGGCCTGCCAGCGACTCGCCTCTTCGGCGACACCGGCAATCGCCGGCCAGCTCGAGGCGCTGCTGAAGGCGCTGCGCACGGCGCGCGACGACGGCGAGGCCTATGCCCGCGCGAGCCTCGCGGTCAGCGAGTTCTGCGTGCGCAACGCCGGCAGCAAGCGGCTGGCCGATCTCGTCCTGTCGTTCGGCCGCCAGACCGCGCGCTACACACGGTTGAGCCTCTCGACCGCCGAGCGCCGCCGGCAGTCCTATGCGATGTGGCGCGACCTGGTCGACGCGCTGGTCAACCGCAAGCCCGCCGTGGCGGAGCGCCAAGCCCGCGCTCTCGTCCACGGTACGCGCGACAGCGTGCTCAAGCTGCTGCCTCCCCCGTAAAACGGGAAGGTCGGCTATTTACTCGAGCTTGATGTTCGCCTTCCGGATCACCGGCGTCCACGTCTCGGCCTGCCTGGTCAGCGCGGCGCGCAAGCCGTCGGGCGTCGAGTATTTCGCATCGCCGCCCATTTCGGCGAAGCGCGCGATCACGGCCGGATCGGTCAGCACCTTTTCCATTGCCTTGCTCAAGGTCGCGATCACCTCGGGCGGTGTCTTGGCCGGCGCGATCAGGCCGAACAGGGTGACGGCCTCGAAGCCCGGGAAGCCGGCTTCGGCCATGGTCGGCACGTCGGGCAGCAGCTTGGTGCGCTGCAGGTAGGTCACCGCGAGCGGCCGCACCTTGCCGGACCGCAACACCGGCAGGGCCGCGCCGATCTGGTCGAACTGGATCTGGATCTGGCCGCCCATCAGGTCGGCATTGGCCGGCGCGGCGCCCTTATAGTGCACCATCTCCCACTTGGCGCCGGTGATCTGCGCCAGCCATTCGCCGGCGAGATGGTTGACCGAGCCCGCGCCGGACGTGCCGAACGACAACTTCGAATCGTCGCGCTTGGCGAGCGCCACCAGCTCGGCAACAGACTTGGCCGGCACGTCGAGATTGACCTCGAGCACCATCGGCTGCTCGAGAATGGTGGTGACGAAGGCGAAGTCCTTCTGCCAATCGAACGGCGAGCGGCCGAACAAGGTCGGGCTGTTGACCAGCGAGTTCGAGGTGAGCAGCAGCGTGTAGCCGTCGGGGGCTGCCTTGGCGACGATCTCGGCGCCGATCATGGCGCCGCCGCCGGGCTTGTTCTCGACCAGCACCGGCTGGCCCAGGATGCCCTGCAGCTTATCGCCGACCAGGCGGGCGGCGATGTCGACGCCGCCGCCCGGCGCGAAGGGCGCGATGAGCCGGATCGGCTTGGTCGGCCAGGCCTGCGCCCAGGCCGGCAACGCCAGCGAACACAACGCAACAACCAACGCCATCACTCTCGTCATCTCGTTGCTCCCTCATCTCATCTTTGGCGTCTGATCTTCTGAATCGCCTCGTCGAGCGCCGACAGGAAGCGCGAGCGATCGCGCGGCGCCATCGGCTTGGGTCCGCCGGTCACCTCGCCCATGGCGCGCAGGTTCGAAAGCAGCTCGCGGTTGGCCATCGCCATGCCGATCGAGGCGGCCGTGAAGGGCACGCCGGTGTTGCCGATCACCATCGCGCCGGCCTTCAGGCTGCGGTCGGCGAGCGGGATGTCGGCGGTGACGACGATGTCGCCCGGCCCGGCGCGCTCGGCGATCCAGTTGTCGGCCGCATCGAAACTGTCGCTCACCACCACCAGCTCGTGCCGCGGATCGCGCGGCACGTTCAGGTACGAGTTGCTGACGACGAACACCTTGAGCTTGTAGCGCTCCGCTACCCGGTAGATCTCGGTCTTCACCGGGCAGGCGTCGGCATCGATATAGATGTCGGTCAGCTCAGCACCGCCACCTTCTTGCGCTCGATCAGCTTGAAGTCGATCGCCGCGCCCAATCCGGGGCCGTTGGGCACATGAACCATGCCGTCGCGGCCGACGACGATGTCCTTCTCCAGGCCGTATTTCTGCGCGCCATCCGGCAGCAGTACCTCGAAGAAGGTCGTGTTGCGGATCGCGGCGATGACGTGGAGGTTGGCGACGTTGTTCAGCGAGTTGCCGCCGTGATGGACCTCGTAGCTCATGCGGAAGGCCTCGGCGAGATGCGCGGTCTTCACCAGCGTGGTGATGCCGCCCTTCACGGCGACGTCGCCGCGCAGGAAGTCGGTCGCCTGCAACATGATCCACGGCTGATAGGATTCTAAACCGGCGATCGGATACTCGGTGGCGAGGATCGGGATGGAGAGCTGCTGCTTCAGCTTCACGTAGCTGTAGATGTCCTGGTCGTGCAGTGGGTCCTCGTACCAGTAGTAGCCCATCTCCTCGACCGCGCGGCCGACCCGCACCGCCGCCGGATAGTCGTAGGCCCAGGTCGAATCGAGCATGATGGTGTAGTCGCCGACCGCCTTGCGCACGGCCTCGCAGACCTTGATGTCTTCCTGCCAGCGGGTCGGCGGATGGATCTTGTAGGCGGCCCAGCCGTACTCCTTATATTCGAGCGCCTGCTCGGCATATTCCTGCGGCGAGGCCAGCACCGCCGAGCTCGCATAGGCCGGAACCGAGTCGCGGAAGGTGCCGAGCAGGCGATGGATCGGCTGGCCCATCGCCTTGCCGCAGAGGTCCCACAGCGCGACGTCGACCGCGCCCAGGGCACGCACGCCGGCTGGCCGCTGGCGCTTCCACAGATCGACGACGAGCGCCTCGCGATGCAGGGGATTGCGCCCCATCAGCATGGGCTTGAGATGCGTGATCAGCCCCTGC
>DASXQC010000618.1:0-11186 GCA_036493235.1 Reyranella sp. | reverse complement strand
GCGGCGATCGTCGACCTCGGCCTTCCCGACATGCCGGGCCTCAAGGTGATCGAGGCCGCGGTGAAGCACCGGCCGGGCATGCCGATCATCCAGTGCTCGGGTTCGCATGTTGCGGCGCCGGCGATCGACGGCGGCACGGTTCACGTCTTCCACAAGCCGTACAATCCCGAGGAACTGTCGAACTTCATCGTCAAGCTGACGCGCGGCGGCTGACCGCAGGCTCTTCCCGGGCTAGGCTGCAGTCATGGCCGACGTGGCGCTCCCCGTCGATTTGGTGTCCGCCGAGGCACTACCGGCGGACCCGCCGCCCTCCAAGCCAACGCCGCCGCACTGGCATCGGGTGGCTATCGTGCTGGGCGCGGTCGTCGCGCTGGTCGTGGCCTATCAGGTCGTGACCGGCTTCGTCGCCTACACCGACGACGCCTATGTGCGCTCCGACCTTATCGCTGTCGCTCCCGAGGTGACCGGCCGCGTCGTCGGCGTGCATATTGTCGACAACCAGGACGTGAAAGCCGGCGACCGGCTGGTTAGCCTCGACGCTGAACCGTTTTCCCTCGCCGTCAACCAGCGCAAGGCCGAACTCGCGGAAGCCAAGGCCGGCATACAGGCCGCTCAGGACGAACTCGCGACCGCGCAGGCGGCGCTCGATCAGGCCGCGTCGGCGCAGACCTACGCGCTGCAGAACCAGCGGCGCCTCGACGAGTTGGTTCGCAGCAACAACGCGCCGCGTGCCGAGCTCGACAAGGCCAACGACGACCTGCGCCGTGCCGATGCCGAGATGATCATCGCGCGCAGCGTGATCGCCAAAGCACGGTCTGCGATCGCCGCCCGGCAAGCGGCGATCGATCGTGCCGCGGCAGAGCTTGCTGTCGCCGAATGGCGGCTTGCGCGCACCGGGATCGTGGCGCCGGCGGCGGGCTCGATCGTCAATCTCACGGTACGGATCGGCGATACCGCCGCGGCCGAGGTGCCGCTGATCGGAGTCGTCGACGCTGGATCGTGGCGCATCGTCGCTAACTACAAGCAGAGCTACGTCCGCTCCTTAAAGGTCGGCGGCACCGCCTGGGTTTGGCTAGATACCCAACCCTGGCATTTCCATCGCGCCCGGATCGCCGGCATCGCGCGCGGCATCAGCCGCGAGCCGGGGCAGGAGAAGCTCTTGCCCTACGTAGCGCCGAGCACCGACTGGATTCGCTTGCAGCGCCGTATCCCGGTGACGATCGTTCTGACCGACCCGCCGCCCGATCATCGGCTCTATATGGGCGCCGACGCACGTGCGGTGATCTTTCCATGATCCGCCAGGCCGCTGCCGGCGTCGCCGCGGACGCGGCGGACGGCATGCGGTTGATCGGCCGTATCCTGAGGGTGTGTATCGGCGAGCTCGGCGAACTCGTCCACGATACGTCGCGCTGGCGGCAGTGCCTGATGGCGGCATTGGTGGTGCCGCTCGCCATCACGTTCGCGCTGATGCTGGGACTCGATTCGGTGTGGTGGGCCGGCATCAGTGCCTTCGTGACGGTGCTGGCCACCGGGTCGGCGTCGCTGAAGCGCGGCCTGGTGCGGATCGGCGCCACCACCGCCGGGGTCGTCGTTGCGTTCATCGGCGCCCGCTGGCTGCCCTACAATCCCATGGCGCTCACGCTGTTCCTCGCGCTCACCGCCTTTCTCGGCAGCGTCGGCATGGTCGTGAGCGCCAATGGAATGGCCTGGCTGCTGGCAACGGTGACGGCCAACATGGTGTTGCTGAGCGGGCTGGCCGACCCGCTCGTGGTGCCGACAGTCGCCTTCAACCGCTGGGGGGAAGTGATAGTTGGAGTCACCGCCTCGGCCCTGGTGACCAACCTGGTCGCACCGGGGCGCGCCCCAGACCGGCCGGCAGTGGCGGCGCGCGGCTGGCGGCACCTGCTCGACGACGATTGGCCAGTCGCCCTTCAAGGGCTTCGAGCTGCTCTCGCGGTCGTCATCCTGCTGTTCGTGTGGATCCAGCTCGAGCTGCCGGAGCTCGACCAGATGGCGATCACCGTGGCCGTGGTGATGGCCGCGCCCGGCGCTGGCGTCGATGGCCGGCATGCGGTGGCCGAGCGCGCGCTGCATCGCTTCCTCGGCTGCCTGATTGGCGGGATGGCGGCGCTCGGCTGTCTTGCGCTGTCGATCGATGCGTTCGTGCCGTGGCTGCTGATTATCGCGGTCGCCATGTGGATTTGCATGCATCTGCAGACCAGCCGGCACGGCGTCGGCTATCTCGGCACGCAGGCTGCAGTGGTGTTCATCGTCACCTTGGCGCAAGGCGCTGGCCCGCCGTCGAGCCTGTTGCCGGGCATAGATCGGTTCGTTGGCATCACTGGTGGCCTGCTGGTGTTGATGGTGGTGTCGGTGGCGTTATGGCCGCACGTCGACGAGAGGCATGGACACGCCTAGGTCTGCCGCTAGCTTGCGGCCATGACCGAGAACGCGCCGAAGAACGGCCCGCCGACCGACCGCGTCCTGCGCGCCATCCTGTCGACCATCGTGGCGATGGCGTGCTTCGCCTGCCTGAACGCCATGTCCAAGACGCTCTCCACGAGCGGCTATCCCGTGATCCAGGTCATATGGGCGCGCTACATCTTCGCCTTCGTCTTCATGCTGGCGATATTCCTGCCGCGCAGCGGCCGCCAGCTGTTCGCGATCCGCCGGTTGTGGACCCAGGTGTTGCGCGGCATGCTGCTGTTCTTCTCGAGCTACCTGTTCTTCCACGGCGTGGTCTACTTGCCGCTCGCCACGGCGGCGGCGATCTCGCTGTCGAGCCCGATCATCGTCACCGCTCTGTCGCCCAAGCTGCTGGGTGAGCAGGTGGGCCCGCGGCGCTGGGCGGCGGTGGGCGTGGGCTTCGTCGGCGCGCTGATCGTGGTACGGCCGGGCCACGCCAATTTCGACTGGCATGCGCTGCTGATCGTCGCCAGCACGATCTGCAGCTCGTTCTATCAGCTGTTCTCGCGCCGCTACGGCCAGACCGAGCGGCCCGACGCCTCGGCGACGGTGGCCACCATCGTCGGCACGGTGGCCGCCTCGCCGTTCGTGCCGCTCGAATGGGTGACGCCGCACTCGGCGTGGCATGCGGCGTTGTTCGTCGGCATGGGCATCATGGCCGGTACCGGCCACTATTTCCTGACCATCGCCTACAGCCAGGCGCCGGCTTCGGTGGTGACGCCGTTCAACTACACCCAGCTGATCGGCTCGACGATCCTGGGCTACGCCGTGTTCGGCGACTTCCCCGACTTCTGGACCTGGGTCGGCGCGGCCGTGATCATCGCTTCGGGCCTGTACATTGGATACCGCGAGCGGGTGCGTTACCGGCAACGGAAAGGTTGACTGGGACTCACTCGGAGGTTGTAGTGGGCGGGCGTTGGGTCAGGGGGGACCATGCTCATTCGCTTCCTCAGGCATCTGGCTGTTGTCGTCAGCTTGCCGTTGCCGCCTGCAGCGTGCAGTTCGTCTCGCCCTAGAATGCCGAGATAGCCAGCGGCCTGGCCACGCTCAACACCTCGATCCTGGCCACGGCAACCGACATCGCCCGCAACGCCCAGAATCCCAAGACGCAGGCCAAGGCAGCGTTCGAGAACTACGCCAAGACCTACGACGGCTGGCTGGCGCAGGTCGAAACGATGCGCACCCTGTCGGATCTCGGCAATCCCGGGGCGCTGAACTGCGCCACGGTCGCCCAGAAGCTCGGCGCCATTCCCGGCATCCCATCGACGGACATGACCGATCTGCAGGCCAGTGACGGCGGCCGGGCGGTGGATTGCCAGACGCTGCTGCTCGGCCGGCTCAAGCAGCGCATCGAGCGGCTCGCCGAGTACCACAAGCAGTTCTGCGCACCGACCAATCCGAATATCCTCGCCGACTGCGCCGGCGGCTTTGGCGCCAGGGTCGGCGCGATCCATGTCAACGGCGATAACGAGGCAGTAGCGGTGCAGCCGACCCTGCGCGCCATCCGCCTGCTGATGCACATTCAAGAAATAAAGAAGCCGACCAACTCCTAGGAGGCCGTCATGGCGCTCGATACCCAGGCCCTGACATCGACCATGGCGTCCGCCTTCCAGGGCATGCTCCAGGGAAGCTGGGCCAACATCCAGACGACGGTCATTCCCGAGTTGCAGTCGATGGCGCGCGCGATCGTGCAAATCGAGACCGGCGGCTTCTCGCCGGGTGCCGCCAAGATGCTGCTCGACGAGCAGCGCGAATCGCTGGAGGACGTGCTGATCGCCACTCTCGACATCGAGGAGACGCTGGCGCAGAACGCGATCAACGCCGCCCTGCAGGCGATCGCCCAGACCGTCAATGCCGCGGTGAACTTCCCACTGTTGGCTGTCGCTTAGCCGACCTGCGCTAGGTGATCAGCTTGTCCGGGAGCCACAGGGCGATCTCGGGCAGGAAGCAAAGCACCACGACGGCGAGCGTCATCAGGATCACGAACGGCACGATGCCCCACACCACGTCGCTCAGCGGGATGTCGGGGGCGATGTTCTTGATGACGAAGATGTTGAGGCCGACTGGTGGATGAATCAGGCCCATCTCCATGACGATGGTCATGACCACGCCGAACCACACCAGATCGAAGCCGGCGGCCTTGAGCGGCGGCAGGATGATCGGCGCTGTCATCAGGATGATCGAGACCGGCGGCAGGAAGAAGCCCAGCACCACAACCATCACCAGGATCGAGCCCAGCAGGACCCAGCGCGACAGGTGCTGCGCCACGATCCAGCCCGCGAACGACTGGCTGATGTGCAGGTAGCTCATCACGTAGCTGTAGAACAGCGACATACCGATGATCAGCATCAGCATGCTCGATTCGCGGATCGTGTTGGCCATGATCGGCTCGAGCTGCTTGGGCCGCCAGGTCTTGTAGATCAGTGCGATCAGGATCAGCGCCAGGATGGCGCCGAGGCCCGCCGTCTCCGACGGCGTGGCGAACCCGCCGTACAGCGCGATCATCACGCCGGTCAGCAGCAGCACGAACGGCAGCACGCGCGGCAACGCGGCGAATTTCTGGCCGAGCGTATAGTGCTCGTTGGCGAGCAGGGCCGAGCCTTCCTGGGCACGGCTCACTTCGCGGGTATAGCGCCAGGCGGCGTAGCTCGCGAAGAAGGTGACCAGCAGCAGCGCCGGGCCGATACCCGCCAGGAACAGCCGGCCGAGCGACTGCTCCGCGGCCACGGCGTAGAGGATCATGGTGATCGAGGGCGGCAGCAGGATGCCGAGCGTGCCGCCGGCCGCGATAAGCCCAGCCGCGAAGCCGCCGGGATATCCGCGCTTGCGCATCTCGGGGATGCCGGCCGAGCCGATCGCCGAGCAGGTCGCCGGGCTCGAGCCCGCCATCGCGGCGAACAGGGCGCAGGCGAAGACGTTGGCGATGCCGAGGCCTCCGGGTATTCGATGCATCCAGACATGCAGCGCGGAGTAGAGATCGCGGCCGGCGGGCGAGCGGCCGATCGCGGCGCCCTTGAGGATGAACAGCGGGATCGACAGCAGGGTGATCGCCGACATCTCCTCGTAGACGTTTTGCGTCACCGTATCGAGCGCCGACAGCGGCATGAAGAAGAACATGAAGATCGTCGCCACCAGGCCGAGCGCGAATGAGATCGGCATGCCCGAGAACATCACGAGCAGGGTGACGCCGCCGTAGAGGAGGCCGAGCGTGAAAGGACTCATAGAGGTTGCTCGGTCGGCGGTGCGGGCGGCGGCAGGGGCTGGAAGGCCTGGAGGATGATCTGCACGGTGAGCAGCGTCATGCCGACCGACATAAGAGAGTAGGGGATCCAGAGCGGCGGCGCCCAGGCGGTAGCGCTGACATAGCCTCCGGTCCAGGCCTCAGCCAGCAGCGTCCACGACTTCCAGGCGAAGAAGGCGCAGAACAGCGCGCTTAGCATATCGACAACAAACAGGCGGACCCGGTTGACCTTGGCGGGCAGGATCGAGGCCAGCGCCTCGATGCCGATATGTCCGCGCTGGGAATGGACCCAGGCCGCGGCCATGAACGACACGCCGATCAGCAGGAAGACAGAGAATTCGTCCTGCCAGTCCGTCGGCTCCGGCGTGAAGTAGCGGAGCAGCACGGAGTAGGTCAGGACGCAGGAGGCCAGAACGAGGGCGATCGCCGAAAGTACGACGATCGCCTTGTTCAGGAGGCCGAGAAGCCTCACGCCGAGACTTGCTGCGACAGCTTCAGGAACTCGGCGTTGCTGGCCGACTTGTCCGCGTATTCCTTCCAGCAGGTGGTCTTGGCGACCGCCTTCCACTTGTCGACCTCGGGCTGGTCGATGGCGTAGGTCTTGATGCCGCGCTTCTCGTACACCTGGGCGACCGCCTCGTCGTCGGCCTTGGCCTTCTCGAGCGCGAACTTCTCCATCTCGGCGCCGATGTCCATGATCGCCGTCTGCTGGTCCTTCGGCAGCGAGTCGAACACCGACTTGGACATCAGCAGCGGCTCGAACACGAAGAAGAAGCTCTTCTTGCGCGCCGTCGTCAGGCTCTTGGCGATCTCCTCCAGGCGGAACGAGATGAAGCTGGTCGAGGTCGTCATGCAGACGTCCATCGTGCCGGTCTGCATCGCTGCGTAGAGCTCGTTCGACGGCATCGACACGACCGAAGCACCGGCGCCCTTCAGCATCAGGTCCATCTCGCGGCTGCCGCCGCGCACCTTCTTGCCCTTGACGTCCTCCGGCACGAGGATCGGCTTGGCGTCGCGGCTGGCCGAGCCGCCGGCCTGCCACAGCCAGGTGACCAGCACGGCGCCCTTCTCGGCCATCAGCGCGTTCAGGCGCTTGCCGATCTCGGCCTTCTTCCAGGCATAGCCCTGCTCGTAGGAGCTGACGACGCCCGGCATGAAGCCGATGTTGTATTCGCTGACTTCGCCGCCGGCGTAATTCAGCGGATAGAGCGTCATGTCAAGCGCGCCGCGGCGGATCGCGGAGTACTGCGCGACCGTCTTGACCAGCGAGGAGTTGGGATAGATCTCGGCGCCCAGCGCGCCGTTGGTCTTCTTCTCGAGGTCGGCGGCGAAGCGCCGGCAGAGCTGGTCGCGGAAGTCGCCGGTGTCGATCGTGCCGCCCGGGAACTGGTGCGAGATCTTGAGCTTCTTGGCCTCGGCGCGGGCGGTGCCGGCGATCCAGGGGGCGGCAAGGGGCGCGGCCGCCGTGGCCGCCAGAATCCGGCGTCGGGTGATCGTCATTGGCAATTCCCTCCTCAACACAAAGCCAAATGCTCGTTTGTTGGGCGGATTGAATTCATCCCGGTTGCGAAGTCAACGGTTGCGTGGCGATTTACCCCGCCATGCGACGGTTTTTACGGTAGAGTCACCCGCTTTTGAGGCCGGTGGCATGTCGCTTGCATCCTGCAGGGGCAGCGCAGGCCGCCTAAAGCGGTTCTTTCCGGTTGGCGTGCCGACGAGGAGTCGTCCGTGCCCAGTTCCGAACCCGAGCGACATCCCCGACACAAGACAATCCCTCATACGAGAGGAGGCTCATCATGTGTGATCGCATCGGTTGTACGCATTTTCCCAAGCTTCAGGATATGGACCTTTCCGGCCGTGCCGTCCCATCGCGTCGGCGCTTCCTGAAGGGCGCCGCGGCCGTCACGACCATCACCATGGGCATGGGCGGCATGGCAGGCACCGCGCACGCTGCGGGCTCGCTCAAGGGCACGCACGGCACCGGCTTCTGCAATCTCAACATCTTCCTCGCCCATTCGCGGCAGTACGCGAAAGCCTCCGGAGTCGAGCTCGAGTTCGTCAACACGCCGACCCAGGCCGAGATGGTGACCTTCCTCGGCATGGGCCAGGTCGATATCGGCCTGATGCCCTACACCTCGTTCATGGCGCTCTACGACGCGGGCGCGCCGGTCAAGATCGTGGCCGGCGGGGGCGTCGAGGGCTGCGCGATCGTCGCGCGGCCCGGCCTCGATTCGCCGGAGAAGCTCAAGGGCAAGACGCTCGGCACTTTCCAACTCGATACGCTCGAGGTCATGCCCTACGACTACCTGAAGAAGCACGGCATCGCGTTCAAGGACGTGAAGGTCCGCTACATGGGCAACACGCCCGAGGCCGTCGAGGCCTTCAAGGCGGGCGCGCTCGACTGGATCTGCACCATCGAGCCCTACGCCTCGGCGCTGGTGAACGACGTCAAGGGCGCTACCATGCTGACCAACGGCGTCGACATGTACGGCAAGGGCTACACCGATTGCGTGCTCGCCTGCCGCACGAGCCTGATCACGGATAACCCGGCGGGGTTGAAGGCGATCATCAAGGCGATGATGCAGGCGCAGTACGACGCCGAGCAGAAACCGGACGAGGTGCTGAAGGAGCTGGTCGGCGCCTACTACAAGACCTCGATGGAGAACGCGAAGATCGCTCAGGGTAAACAGCCGGCGATCGTCGATGCGCGTAGCCAGACCCAGTTCATCCTCGATCGCACCGACAGCGTGATGGAGATGGGCTACATCAAGAAGAAGCCCGATCGGGCGGCGATCGACTGGACACTGCTTGAGGAGGTGATCAAGGAGAATCCCGACCTCTACGGCAAGCTCAAGTACAAGTCGGCGGTCTGATGGCCGTCGTCACGCCTCCCGCCTTCTCCGAGGAGATGGCCGCCGGGTCATCCCGCCCGGCGGCGTTGGCGCGGCTGTTTGCCTCGATGAAGGGCGAGGGCGCGATCGCCAAGGTCGTCTGGACGATCCTGTCGATCAGCCTGTTCTTCGGCATCTGGGAATTCCTGTGGGCAATCGGCTGGGCCGACCCGAAGCTCCTGCCGCCGCCGCACATCTTCATGGGCTCGATCGCCGAGCAGGGCAAATTCTTCAATACCGCGACGCGCTGGCAGATCGGCAAGTCGATGACCGCAGGCCCCAGCGCCTTCGAATCGGTGATGATCACGGTCGGCGCCACCACCATGCGCGTGTTCGTCGGCCTGCTGATCGCCTCGGTGCTGGCGATCATGACCGGCGTGCTGGTGCGCTACTACAAGTTCTTCGACCGGTTGGTGTTGCCGACGGTCACACTGCTGTCGCCGGTGTCGCCGATCGCCTGGCTGCCGGTGGCGATCTTCATCTTCGGCATCGGCAATGGACCCGCGATCTTCATGGTCGTGGTGGCGCTCTACTTCCACATGGTGCTGGCGACCATCACCCAGATCGACGGCGTGTCGAACAACCTGATCAACGTCGCCCGCACCATGGGGGCCAGCAAGCGGCAGATCTACGGGCGGGTGATCGTGCCGGCGATCCTGCCCGGCATGCTGGCGGTGCTGCGCATGAACCTGTTCGGTGCCTGGATGGTGGTGCTGATCGCCGAATCGACCGGCGTCGGCTACGGCATGGGCCAGGTGATCATGCTGGCGCGCAACACCTTCAATCCGTCGCTGGTGTTCTTCACGATAGCGGTGATCGGCGTGCTGGGCTTCACCTTCGACTGGCTGCTGCGCCAGGCGCAGCGCCGCATCCTGTATTGGCTGCCCGATCAGACGGAGAAGCTCCGTGGCCTCTAGCGCTCCTGTCTTCTCCTCGAAGGACGCCGTGGTCTGCCGCAGCGTCGGCAAAACCTGGGCTGCCGGGACCCGGCGTGCGCACGAGGCCCTGCGCGGCATCGACTTCGACGTCGCGCCGGGCGAGTTCGTGGTCTTCCTCGGACCATCGGGCTGCGGCAAGAGCACCTTGCTGTATCTGATCGCCGGCCTCGAGGAGGCGACCGACGGCGCCACCTGGTTCTTCGGCGACATGGTCGAAAGTCCGTCGCCCGAGCGCAGCCTGATCTTTCAGGAGACTTCGTTGTTCCCGTGGCTGACGGTCTGGGAGAACGTGAGCTTTGGCCTGTCGATCCGTGGCGCCGGCAAGGAGGAACGCCGACGCGTGGCCAAGGAGGCGCTGCAGCGCGTCGGCCTGACAGCGGCGATGGACAAGCGGCCGGACGAGCTGTCTGGCGGCATGCGCCAGCGCGTGGCCGTCGCTCGCGCCCTCGCGATGCGCCCCAAGGTGCTGCTGATGGACGAGCCGTTCGCCGCCCTCGACGTGCAGACCCGCGCGCGCATGCAGGACTTCCTGCTCGATGTCTGGCGCGATTCGGGTGCGTCGGTTCTGTTTGTCACCCATCACATCGACGAGGCGGTGGCGCTGGCCGATCGTGTCGTGGTGTTCACTGCGCGGCCGGGCCGCATCAAGACCATCGTGCCCGTCGACCTGCCGCGGCCGCGCAACCTCTTTTCGCCGGAAGTCGAAGCACTTCGCATCCGGCTCACCGACCTGTTGCGTGATGAAGTTGACCGTGCCTTCGCCGAACAGGAAGCTCTCGCCGCAGCCCTTTAGGGAGAAGCCGTAATGGCCACCAGCCTGATTCGCAGTCGTGCCGCCATCACCGGCACGAACGACCGCTTGTCATGGAACGAGATCAAGGACGGCGCGGTGCTGCAGGAGGACGGCGTCATCACCGCCGTCGGCACCTACGACGATCTGCACCGCAAGCATCCGACCGTGCCGGTGATCGGCTCGGGCAAGGAGGTGCTGCTGCCGGGCTTCGTCAACGGCCATCACCATGTCGGCCTGACGCCGGTGCAGCTCGGCTCGCCCGACATGCCGCTCGAGCTGTGGTTCATTACCCGCATGGTGATCCGCAATGTCGATCTCTACCTCGACACGCTTTACTCGGCGTTCGAGATGATTGGCTCAGGCATCACCACGGTGCAGCACATTCAGGGATGGATGCCGGGTCAGCTGCCCGAGGTCGAGAAGCGCGCGACGGATACCATTCGGGCCTACGAGGATGTCGGCATGCGCGTCAGCTACTGCTACGCCGTGCGCGACCAGAACCGGCTCGTTTACCAGGCCGACGAGGAGTTCGTGAAGAGTCTGCCGAAGGAGCTGCAGGGCCCGATGCAGCGCTGGTACGACCGCTTCAAGATGAGCCTCGACGACGCGATGGATATGTTCAAGTCATTCCATTCGCTGCATCACAACAAGCGGCGGGTGAAGATCCAGCTGGCGCCAGCGAACCTGCATTGGTGCTCCGACGAGGCACTGACGGCGCTCAGCGACGCTTCGGCCAAGTACGACGCGCCGATGCACATGCACCTGGTCGAGACGGCCTACCAGAAGGAATACGCCTGGCGGCGCGGCACGTGCACGGCGCTGGAATACATCGACCGCTTCGGCCTGGTGAACGAGCG
>DASXQC010000617.1:0-4375 GCA_036493235.1 Reyranella sp. | reverse complement strand
GCTTCTCCAGCGAGGTGTCCTTGCGCGGGATGGTGTCGCGCACGGTGCCCGCCACCTCGATCACGAGGTCGTCGAAGAAGCCCTTCTCCCAGCCGGCGACGGCGTTGCGATGGCTCTGCAGCGCGATCTCGTCCTGCTCCTCGCGGCCGATCTGCCATTCCTTCGCGGTGATCTCGGTGTGCTCGCCCATGCTGAGGCCGGTGGTTCGGTTGGCGATCGCCGGGATGAACAGCCGAATGTCACGCAGCTGCACGTGCGTCACCTGGTCGATCTTCTGGCTGAGCGAGCGCGCCTGCTGGAACTTGCGCAGCCAGTCCGACAGCTTCTGGCCGAGCCCGATCTGGATGCGGCTCAGGCTGTCGACGCCGCCGACCAGTGCCAGGTTGTAGGCGTCGCCGTCGATCATGCCGGCGGCCTCGATGACGCCGATCATGCTGGTCGAGCAGGCCATCACGGTCGAGAAGGCGGGTGTCGTCGGATCGATGCCGGCATCCATCAGCACCTCGCGGCTGATGTTGCTCCACAGCAGGCTCGGCACCACGGCGCCCCACACCGCGAAGTCCGGCTTGCCTTTCAGAAGGTCGACCATGTGCCGTGCGACCGGCACCGACAGCTCGATGGCATCGAGCGCCTGCAGCGCGCCATCCACCTTGGCGAAGGGCGTGCGAACGCCCGAGGCGATCCAGACATCGTTGGGCCGAGGCACCTAGGCCGCCTGTTCAAGCGTCGAGGCGACGTCGCGCGTGGTGACGCGGCGCAGGTCGCGCACCTTGGTCGTGTCGAACGGCCGCGCGCGATGCATGGTGCAGCGGTTATCCCAGATCACCAGGTCGCCTTCGCGCCATTTGTGGGCGTGCACGAAGGGCGGCCGGGTCGCGTGCTCCATCAGGTCCATCAGCAACAGGCGGCCGTCGGGGATCGGCATGCCGTCAATATGCGAGGCGTGCGCGGCGAGGTAGAGCGTCTTGCGATGCGAGCCCGGATGGGTGCGCACGAGGCGCTGCGGCACCGGCGGCAGGCTGGCGAGCTCCTCTTCCGTGTACTTGGCGCGGTTGACGTCGAGTTGGCCGCGCGAATGCCAGATCGAGTGGATGGCGACGAGGCCCTCGAGCTGCTTCTTCGTGACGGCCGGCAGGGCGTCGTAGGCTGCGCGCAGGTCGGCGAACTCGGTGTCGCCGCCTTCATCCGGAATGACGTGCGCGTAGAGCAGCGACAGCGCGCCCGGGATGGCGCGGAACGAGGCGTCCGTGTGCCAGAGGCGATTGGCCAGCCAGTCGAGCCGCCGTTTGGCGTTGGCCTCGAGCACCTTGCCGTCGCCGTCGAGGTTGGAGATGTCCGCGAGCTCGGTACGCTCCAGGCGGTGCTTAATGCCGGTGTGCCGCGCGCGCTGGGCCGACGAGTGGATCGGCCCGAGCTGGGCTGAGAAATCGATCTGCTGGGCGTCGGTGAGCGTCTGTCCGCGAAACACCACGACCGCGTAGCGGTTGATCGCGTCCTCGATGGCCTCGCGGTCGTTGGGCTGCAGCGGCTGCGCGAGATCGATGTCCGAGACCTCGGCGACGAAGCTCGGCGTGATTGGTGTGACCGTGATGCTCACCGGGGACCCCTGCGGCTATGGCGCAGGCTTCATTTTCCTCCAGGAAACGCCACGCCGCAATTCTCGGGGCGCCGCGCTGCCATGCCGGTTCAGTCGCGACGCGGACGGCGCAACGTGAAGCTCTCGAAGGGCGATATCTGCCCACCTGGGCCCATCACGTCGTAGTAGGTGACCTTGATCGTGGTGGCGTCGCCGGCATGCGTGCCGGGATCGACGGTGAAGGCGGCAAAGCCGTAGGCATGCGCGGCGTTGCGCACCGCCGACCACGGCGCCCGCTCCGTTACATAGACGGGCGCGCGCTTTCCGGTCGTGGAATCGGGCGCGCCGACCGCGGTGATGACGCGGCACTGCAGCGGATTGAAGAAGAGCTGGTTGGACGGCAGCGACGTGCCGCCGCCGCCGATCACCATGTGCACGGTGCCCTTGGTGGTGTCGATGACGTCGGTGGCCGTCGCGACCGGGATGGGGGTCAGCGTCTCGTTCTTCTCGCTGCCGCGGATTGGGTGGGAGCGCTCGTAGTGGTGCTCGTGCCCGCACACGACGAGGTCGACCTCGTACCTGTCGAACAGCGGCAGCCACTCCTGGCGGATGCCGAGGTCGGCGCCATTGAACTTGTCGACGGACGAGATGGCGACCTGGTGCATGCACACCACGAGCCAGTCGATGGTGCGGTCGGCGCGGGCGGCGGCGAGCTCCCGCTCGAGCCACGCTTTCTGCGCGCCGACAGAGTAGCCGCGAACGTAGGAGTTGCCGCCGTCCTGGTAGCAGATGTCGTCGTTGGCGATGCTCACCACGCGCACCGAACCCGCCGTGAAGGCGTACCACAACCCGCGCGTCACATCGGTCTGGCCGGCCGTTTCCGGCACCGAGAAATAGGTTTGGTAGGCCTGGTAACCGATCGGCCCGTTGCCGAGTTCGTTCTCGTGGTTGCCGGGCGACGGCATCCAGGGACGGTTGCGGGCGCTGCGCGAGTTGTTCTCCCAGAAGTCCCACCAGGTGCGCACCCGGTCCTCGGCGATGTTGGCGTAGCAGAGATCGCCGTTGAACAGGTGGAACAGGGGCTTCAGCCGCTCGACGCCGAGCGTCGTGTCGCCACCCGCGGGCCCGCCGAGATTGTCGTTCACGAAGAGCGGCATGCCGGCCGGCGCATTGGCCATGGCGAGGGTGGGCGGCAGCACGAACTTCTTGCCCAGGGTCGGCGTGCCCTGGTCGCCGAAGCTCGTGAAAGTGAAGGCTGCGCGACCGCGCGGCGCGGTCCGGAAGGTGCCGAACTCTGGCGCAGCGCCGTCATGCAGCGCGCAGTAGAGATAAGCGGTGTCCGGCTTCAGGTCGGCAATCTTCGCGTGATAGGCGTAGACGGGCTGCTTCGACTTGGCGTCGGTGTAGCCGGCTGGCTTCGCCGGGACCGTGCGGTCGAGCTTGCCGTCGGGCGTGCCGACCAGGACGCGTGGGTTCTGGACCGGCTGCAGCGTGTGCCAGGACACCGTCACGTCGGACGACGCCTCCGAGCCGAACTGCAGGTGCAGGCCGCTCACGGGTGGCGCCGCTGGCACTGCGTTCTGATCGCCGGCAGCAGGCGCGGCTTTGGCCGATTCGACCGACATCAGGGAGGCCGCTGTTGCGCCGGCCCCATAGAGGCCGGCGGCGGCGAGCAGCCTACGGCGGCTCAGCGAAAGATCGTGTTCGTCGGTGTCGGCGGCCATGTCGGCGCTCCCCTGGTGAACGGCGGGCCAAGACCCACCCGCAACAAGGACGCTGTCTAACGCGGCAATGTGACAGTAAGCCTTCCGGCGGACCGGCGCCGGTCTCTGCATTTCGCGCGCGCTGCGGCTATAGTGCCGGCCTAACCTTTCCCGGAAACGCAGGAAACGCCATGCCGCAAACCATCAAGCTCGCCCTGCTCGACGATTACCAGAAGGTCGCCATGCGCATGGCGGATTGGGACCGCCTGAAGAAGCGCGGGGTCGAGATCACCGTGTTCCACGAGGCCTTCAAGTCGGTCGACGAGGCGGCACAGAAGCTCGCGCCGTTCGAGATCCTGGGCCTGCTGCGCGAGCGCACGGCGTTCCCGCGGGCGCTGATCGAGAAGCTGCCGAACCTCAAGTTCATGGTGCTGACCGGTGCGCGCGCCGCGAGCCTCGACGACAAGGCGGCGACCGAGCGCGGCATTCCGATCTCGACCACGCCGGGTGGCGGCTCAAACGCGGCGACGGCGGAGCTCGGCTGGGCGCTTCTCATGATGTGCGCCCGCGACCTCGCCAAGGCCGAACGGCTGGCGCGCACCGGCAAGTGGCACGACGGCATCGAGCAGGCGATCGTGCTCGAGGGCAAGCGGCTCGGCGTTCTGGGCCTCGGCAAGCTCGGCAGCCGCGCCGCCCACTACGGCAAGGCGTTCGGCATGGACGTCGTTGCCTGGAGCCAGAACCTCACGCCCGAGAAGGCGGCGGCCGGCG
Organism: Reyranella sp.; assembly: GCA_036493235.1. Taxonomy (GTDB): domain Bacteria; phylum Pseudomonadota; class Alphaproteobacteria; order Reyranellales; family Reyranellaceae; genus Reyranella. Next base: position 325 of record DASXQC010000617.1, on the reverse strand, counting down.
GCGCCAAGTACGTCAGTAAGGACGAGCTGCTCGCGACGTCGGACTTCGTGTCGATCCACCTCGCTTTGTCGGACCGCACGCGTGGCCTGATCGGCGCGGCCGATCTCGCCAAGATGAAGAAGACCGCGATCCTGGTGAACACCTCACGCGGGCCGATCGTCGACGAGGCGGCCCTGATCGCGGCGCTGAAGAACCGCACGATCCTGCATGCCGGCCTCGACGTGTACGACAAGGAGCCGATGTCGGCCGATCACCCGTTCATCAAGCTCGACAATGTCACGCTGATCCCGCACCTCGGCTACGTCGTCGAGGAAGCCTATCGCCA
>DASXQC010000616.1:0-2789 GCA_036493235.1 Reyranella sp. | reverse complement strand
TGCTCTACCTCTTCAAGAAGAACAAGATCGAGTTCTTCCATGGGCGCGGCAGCTTCGGCAAGTCGCCGAACGAGGTGATCGTCAATGGAGAAACGCTGCAGGCGAAGCACGTGATCATCGCCACCGGCTCCAACCCGCGGGTTTTGCCAGGAGCCGAGTTCGACGAGAAGCAGATCCTGAGCAATGCCGGCGCGCTTTCCATCCGCGACGTGCCCAAGCGGCTGGGGGTGATCGGGGCAGGGATCATCGGCCTGGAAATGGGCAGCGTCTGGCGCCGCCTCGGCGCCGAAGTGACGATCCTGGAAGCCTTGCCCTCATTCCTCGGGATGGCCGACGATGCCATTGCGAAGGAGGCGGCCAAGGTCTTCGCCAAGCAGGGACTGAAGATCGAGACCGGGGTGAAGATCGTCTCTGTTGACAAGAAGAAAATCGTTAAAGTTCAATATACTGCATCAGATAGTTCAAGCGAAACATTGGAAGTGGAGCGCCTGATCGTTTCGATCGGGAGGGTACCGAACGTCGTGGGGCTCAACGCCGAAGGCGTTGGCCTGAAGCTCGACTCCCGAGGATTCATCGAAGTCGATGGCGACTGTCGCACCAACCTGCCGAGCATCTGGGCGATCGGCGACGTGGTGCGCGGTCCGATGCTCGCCCACAAGGCAGAGGAGGAGGGCGTGGCCGTGGCCGAGCGAATCGTCGGCCAGAAGCCGCACGTCGACTTCAACACCGTGCCGTCGGTGATCTACACCACGCCCGAGATCGCGTGGGTGGGCCAGACCGAGCAGCAGGTGAGGGCGGCGGGCATCGAGTACCGCACCGGCAGCTTCCCGTTCGCCGCCAACGCGCGCGCCAGGGCGCTCGGCGATACGACCGGTCTGGTGAAGTTCATCGCGCATGCGAAGACCGATGAAATTCTCGGCGTCCACATCATCGGCCCCTTCGCCGGCGAGCTGATCGCCGAGGCGGTCGTGGCAATGGAATTCCGCGGCTCGGCCGAGGACATCGGCATGATCTGCCATGCCCACCCGTCGCTCTCCGAAGCCATGAAGGACGCGGCCCTGGCCGTGGACAAGCGCGCGCTGAACATTTGACCGCTGCCGACGTCGTCTCGCTCTACGAGCAGAGCCTCACCAAGCGAGGCTTCGTCGCCGATCCGTCGCAGCGCCGTGCAGTCGAGCGATTGCAGCAGCTTTACGAGGAGTGGACAGCCTACAAGGCGCGGCGCTCGAACGCGCTGAAGCGGCTGGTGGTCAAGCCGCCGATCCCGAAGGGCGTGTATCTGTGGGGGCCGGTCGGACGCGGCAAGAGCTTCCTGATGGACGCCTTCTATCTGTGCGTGCCGCTGGTGCGCAAGCGACGGGTGCACTTCCACCATTTCATGCGCGAGATCCACCGCGAGCTGAACGAGGTGAGGGGGACGGAGGATCCGATCGCCGAGGTGGCGGCGCGCACCGCGCGTCGCTACCGCCTGATCTGCTTCGACGAGTTCCACGTCTCCGACATCGCCGACGCCATGATTCTCGGCCGCTTCCTCGAGCAGGCGATGGAGCGCGGCGTCGAGTTCGTGATGACCTCCAACTATCACCCGGACAACCTGTACCCGAGCGGCCTGCAGCGCGAGCGCTTCCTGCCGACGATCGAGCTGATCAAGGCGCGGCTCGATGTGGTCGGCGTCGACAACGGTACCGACTACCGTCGGCTCAAGCTGGAGAAGCTGCAGGTCTACTACATCAACGACGAGAAGGCCCTGGAGAGAGTGTTCGCCGAACTGAAGGACGTCGAGGAGGAGAAGCAGCCGCTCGACGTCGAGGGCCGGCAGATTCCCTACCGCAAGCGCGCCGGCGGCCTGGTGTGGTTCGACTTCCAGGTGCTGTGCGGCGGGCCGCGCTCTTACACGGACTACGTGGATCTGGCGCGGCGCTTCCACACCGTGATGCTCTCGGGCGTGCCAAGAATGTCGGCGAAAAACGCCGACGCGGCGCGGCGTTTTACCTGGCTGGTGGACGTGTTTTACGACGACCGGGTCAACCTAGTGGTATCGTCAGAAGCTGAGCCGGAAGCGCTGTTTCCGGAGGGGGAGAACAGTGCGGAGTTCCAACGCACGGTGAGCCGCCTGCACGAGATGCAGTCGGTCGCGTACCTGCAGAGCGAGAGGAGGAGGGCGAGTGGAGAAGTTCAGGGCGTACCGGCTCACTGAGGTCGACAAGCGCATCCGCGCCGAGTTCGTCGATCTCACCCTGGACCAGATCGACCCGGGCGACGTGACGGTGCGCGTCGCCTATTCCAGCGTCAACTACAAGGACGCGCTCGCTGCGACCGGCAAGGGCAGGATCCTGCGCCGGCCTTCGTGCATCGGCGGCATCGATTTCGCCGGGACCGTGGTGTCCTCGAACGATCCGCGCTTCAAGCAAGGCGACGCCGTCGCCACCGTGAGCGGAGAGTACGTCGGCGTGTCGCACGATGGCGGCTATTCCGCCTATGCCCGCGTCAAGGGCGACTGGATCGTCAAGCTGCCGGCCGGGCTGTCGCTCTGGGAAGCGATGGCGTACGGCACCGCCGGCTATACGGCGGCGATCGCCGTCGTGCGCATGGAGCACAACGGCCTCAACCCTTCGAAGGGGCCGGTGATCGTGAACGGTGCCACTGGTGGCGTGGGGTCCGTCGCCGTCGCGATGTTCGCGAAGCTGGGCTACCACGTCGTCGCGCTCACCGGTAAAGAGGGCGAGTCCGATTGGCTCAAGAAGCTCGGCGCGAAGGAAATTGTGCTGCGGAAGGACCTCAACCTCGAG
>DASXQC010000615.1:0-2423 GCA_036493235.1 Reyranella sp. | reverse complement strand
CTTCAGCTCGGCGAGCTTCGCCTCATCGACGTCGGTCGCCCACACTGTGGCGCCCTCCTTCGCGAAAGCCCGCGCCGTGGCGGCGCCAATCCCCTGTCCCGCCGCCGTGACGACGCACACCTTGCCCTTCAACCGCATGATCGTTCTCTCCCACCTTTCCTGCAGTGCTAGTGGTTTAGCGCGCGGATGTACACGATCGGCCGGCCGTCGCGGACCAGCGCGATACCTTCATGCCCGTACAGCGGGCCGAACCGCCGGCTCCGGCCCAGCCACAGCGTGTCGCCCTCCTGTATGACGCCGAAGATCGGCGACAGACCATTCCTAAGCGCCTCGAGATCCCGGATCTGCTTCATGTACTGTTCGGGCAAGCCTTGAAAATGCCATGCCAGCCAATCGGAAAGCTGCTGCAGCTCGATCTGTAGGACGAGATCGATATCCTCAGGATCGCGCCGGACGTTCGTTGCTGGAAAGAAATCATTCACGCTGGTCCCGCAGTTATCGGATCAGGCCCTGCTCCTTGTAGAACTTTTCGGCGCCGGGATGGAGCGGGATGCCGAGGCCGCGGGTGGCCGTCTCGAGTCTGATCTCGCGGCCCTTGGCGTGGCCGGAGTCGAGGAGCTTGCGCGTCGAGGGATTCCACAGCGCGGCAGTCACCTTGTAGATCAGCTCCTCGTTCTGCTTGATCGAGGTCGCCCAGATCGCATGCACGCTGACAGTCGATACGCCGGCCACGCCTTTGTAGGCGTTGTCCGGGATCTCCTCCTTGCTGAAGAAGCTGAACTGCTCGATCAGCTTGTCGACCTCGGGCCCCGCAATCGGCACCAGCTCGATGCCGACCGTAGCGGCAAGGTCGGCGACCGAGCTTTGTGGCCAGCCGCTCACGCTGAAGAAGCCGTCGATCGTGCCGTCGCGCAGGTTGTCGGCCACGCGCTGTGCCGGGAAGTACTGCGCCTGGAGGTCCTTCTCGCTGAGACCGAAGGCCTGCAGGATCAGGCGGGCATCGACGAGGGTGCCGGAGCCGGGCTCATCGAGCGAGATCTTGCGGCCGCGCAGGTCCTGGACGGATCTGATACCCGAGCCCTTGCGCACCACCAGCTGGATGCTCTCGGGATAGAGGTTGGCGATCGCGCACAGCACGTCGACCTTCGGCCGGCCGCTGTAGATGCCCGTGCCGGTGTGGGCCCAATAGGCGATATCCGACTGCACGAAGCCCGACTGCGCGCTGCCGGCAGCGATCGCCGAGACGTTGGCGACCGAGCCGTTGGAGGTGACCGCGCTCGCGATCAGCCCCGGCACGCCGCACGAGCCGCCGTCGGTGCACGGCCGCGAGCCCGGCGGGTTGGAGATCGCATTGGCGATCAGGCCGCCGATCGGGAAGTAGGTCCCGACCGTGCCGCCGGTCAGGATGCGGAAGAAGGTGACGTCCTGCTGCGCCCGGGAGACAAGGGGTGCTGTCGCCGGCATTAGTGCCGCCGTACCAGCGAGGAAACTCCGCCGCCGCATCAGTTCACGCCGACCACGCGGCTCAGGGTGGGACCGATCTCGCCGTGGACGACCAGGTCGGCATCGTCGTCCTGGTCGGTCGGATCGCGGTTCAGGATCACGAGATGGGCGCCACGCCGCTTGGCGATGCGCGGGAAGCCGGCCGCGGGATAGACCACCAGCGAGCTGCCCAGCACGATGAACAGGTCGCACTGCAGGGTCTCGTCCTGGGCGCGCGCCATCTGGATTTCGGGCATCGCCTGGCCGAACGAGATCGTGGCGGTCTTCACGATGCCCTCGCACTTCTCGCAGATCGGCAGCATGCCGTTGCCCTCGAAGGCCTTCCTGATCGGCGCGAGCTCGTAGCGCTGGCCGCAGTCGAGGCAGGTCGCGTAGGTCGTGTTGCCGTGCAGCTCGATGATCTTGGAGGACGGCACGCCCGAGCGCTGGTGCAGGCCGTCGATGTTCTGGGTGATGATGGCGGTCATCTTGCCCTGCTCGACCAGCTTGGCGAGCGCGCGGTGGCCGGCGTTGGGCTCGGCCTTCACCATCGTCTCGTCGGTCGCGAACTTGCGGCGCCACGCCTCGTGCCGCATCTCCTCCGAGGACATGAAGTCGTCGAAGTAGATCGGCTGGTACTTGGTCCAGATGCCGCCCGGCGAGCGGAAGTCCGGGATGCCCGATTCAGTCGAGATGCCTGCCCCGGTGAAAGCGACGATGCGTTTAGCGCCGTCGATCATCTCGCGCAGCCGGTCGATCTCGGTCATGGCTCCCGCTCCCTCAAGTCTTCGTCCTCTCCCGTCATACGGGGGAGGTGGGAGAGCTAGGATAACCAGCGTTTGCGCCGCTTGTAATGCTTCGTGTCGTGATAACTTTTGCGCGCACCGCCCTCGTTCAGCCCCAAATAGAATTCCTTGATGTCGGAGTTGGCGCGCAGCTTG
>DASXQC010000614.1:0-3678 GCA_036493235.1 Reyranella sp. | reverse complement strand
TTGGATGCGCTGGTCGGCAAGCTGTCGCCCTATATCGTCATCGGGACAGTGCAGGGGGTAGTGGCAGTCGGGCTTGCCCAACTGCTCTTCGATCTGCCGGCGAGAGGCGGCATCTGGGCGCTGCTGGCCGCAGCGCCGGTTTATGCGACCGCCAATCTGATCCTGGGCTTCGCCTTCTCCGCCCTGGCGGAAAGTCAGATGCAGGCGATGCAGGGCGCGGTATTCTTCTATCTCCCCTCGATGCTGTTGTCGGGTTTCATGTTCCCCTTCCAGGCGATGCCGGGCTGGGCGCAGGGGATCGGCGAGGTGTTGCCGCTGACCCACTTTGTGCGTGCCGCGCGCGGAGTTCTATTGAAGGGCCAAGACGCTGCCCTCGTCGCCCAGGAGATGTGGCCCGTCACTCTCTTCGGGTTAGTGGCCGCCGCCCTCGCCCTGGCCGCATACCGCCGCCGCATTGACTGATCGCAGTCTATTGCCTGCCCGTTTGAGGAGGATCTCGTGACAAGGTTTTCACAACACCCGATGACGTGCGCGCTGCTCGGCAGCCTGGTTTTCATGCCATCACCGGCGAGCGCCGACACGCGGCCCGTCGTGGTCGAGCTCTTCACCTCGCAGAGCTGCTCGTCCTGTCCGCCCGCCGATTCCTTGCTCGGCGAACTGGCACACAGCAGCGATGTGGTCGCCCTCGGTTTCCACATCAGCTATTGGGACGGGCCAGGCTGGAAGGATCCATTCTCCAGCCAGAGCTCGACGGACCGGCAGCGAGCCTATTCTCGGATATTCCATCTGGGTCAGGTTTATACGCCGCAAATGGTCGTCGATGGCGCTCGAGAGATGGTCGGGTCGGACCGGCCAAGCGTGCTGGCCGCCCTGCATGACGCGCGGCCCGAGACGTTCGCGCCGGTGACCTTCGCCGCCGATCGTCGCTCGGTCACGATTGGCGCCGGCGACGGGCAGGGCAGCGTGCTTCTGGTACGCTTCGCTCTAGAGCGCACGACGCGGGTGGCGGGCGGGGAGAACGCCCGTCGCACTTTGCAGGACGCCAATGCCGTGGAATCGCTGGCATCCCTCGGCAACTGGGATGGGTCGCTGCTCCGCTTCGCGATCGAGCCGCCGGCTCCCGGCGAGGGTATTGCCGTGCTGGTTCAGGCGGCCGGTGGCCGAATGCTCGGCGCAGCCGCGCTACAATGAAAGCGTCCGGGGAATACATTAGTGATCCGTGTGAGTTGCGAAAAGCACGCTGCGTGGTACCGGGAGTTTGCCGACCGGGCTGGCAATCCATGGATTTAGGAGGCCCGACTAAAGCCGGCGATAGCTCTGGAGGCCAGTGTATACACGACAAGTTCGGGCGAGCCCCGGGAGGATAATATGCGAGCTGCTCGTTACATCACAGCATTGTGTTCTGCAGGGTTGACGCTTTCGGCAGCAGGCTTCGTTCTGGGCCAACATGCCGCGCCCACCGACTATCACCTGGTCAGCGAGGACGTGCTCGCCACGATCGATCTCGCCAAGGAGATCGACAGCGTTCAAAATCGCGAACTGCGTCTCAGCCGTGCGGTCATATCGCCAGGCGGTCATATCGGTCTGCACAGCCATCAGGGCGATCCTACTATCGTCTACCTGCTCTCCGGAGTCCTGACCAATCACCATGACGACGGAACGACAGAGGAGTATGGTCCCGGCCAGGTATTTGCCGAATTCGGGCCGCGGGAGCATTGGGTCGAGAATACGGGTTCTGACCCGGTGACCTTCATCGTCGCCAATATCCATCGCAGAGAATAGCACTGCGCCGGCCGCTGCCGGGCGTTCGTCGCCATCACTTTTCGCGAAGGAAACCGACTGTCACCGGTGCCATGGTCGAGCGTGTTGGGATCGGAATGTCGCCGGTGATCAGGCGGGTGCTGGGATGGTAGGTGAGGTACGCCCAGAACCATTCGAGCGCGACGACCACTCGATTACGCATCCCTGACAAGAACAGGATGTGGACCGCGCCCCAGACCCACCAGGCCAGAGCGCCGGAGAGCCGGAGCCAGCCGAAATCGGCGACAGCCGCCTTCCGGCCGATCGTCGCAAGACTACCTGCATGACGATAATGGAAGGGAGCCGGCAGCGGGCGGCCCTCAATACGAGCCTTGATGACCGAGGCGACGTAACGGCCCTGCTGCTTGGCCGCCGGCGCCAGCCCGGGCACCGGCTTGCCGTCCCAGCCGTCGGACAGAGCCGTATCGCCGATCGCGAAGATCTCGGGCACACCGGGGACCGAGAGGTCCTCGGTGACCTTAACCCTGCCGGCCTGATCGGCTTCGGCCTTCAACCATTGTGCAGCGGGGGAGGCCATGACGCCGGCGGCCCAAAAGACATTGCCTGCAGGCATCCGCCGGCCGGAGACGACGACGCCCCCGTCGTCGATCCGCTCGACGGCGCTGCCGGTCAGTACCTCAACACCGAGATCGGTCAAGGCCGCCGCTGCTTCACGCGACAAGCTCTCCGGAAATGTTGGCAGAATCCGAGGCCCGGACTGCATCAAGATCACCCGTGCCATGGAGGGATCGATTGCACGGAACTCCTGCGATAGGCCATGGCGCGCGAGCTCGGCGATGGCTCCCGCCAGCTCGACACCCGTCGGACCGCCGCCGACAATCACAAAGGTCAACATTTCGCGCTGCATCTTTGTTGAGCCTGCATTCTCCGCCTGCTCGAAAGCGAACAGCAGGCGGCTGCGAATGCTGGTAGCATCGTCGATCTGCTTCAGGCCCGGTGCGAACAGAGCCCATTCGTCATGCCCGAAATAGCTGTGGCGAGCACCGGTTGCGACCACGAGATAGTCGTATACAACTCGGACATCCCGGAAGATTACCTCGCGTCTAGCGGCATTGACCTCAGTTACCTCGCCGAGCATGACACGAACATTGGGCTGATCGCGAAACAGAGCACGGATGGGTCCGGCGATGTCGGCCGGGGAAAGGCCGGCGGTGGCTACCTGGTAGAGCAGCGGCTGGAATAAAAAATAGTTGCGTCGGTCAATCAAGGTGACCTGACAGCTCGTGTGGCGTAGCGCCCTTGCTGCGGCGACGCCGCCAAAGCCACCGCCTATGATGACGACACGTGGCATGCCCTCGTAAGAGACATGCGCATGCCTCTGAGATTGGGGAAGCGGCGTCCCAGCGCCGAGACGACAAGGTTGTCGATTGACAACGTCCCTGGCCCGTAGAGAGCAATAAGGCCCAGCACCATTAGATAATAGGCGAGATCGATCGACTGCTGGTAAGTTGGGTCGACCAACGCACTCAATCCAATCAGTATGATAGCCGTGATCCTCGTGCCCGCCCCCAGGACGAGGAAGATCAGACAAGCGAGCTCGATGAGGATGGTCAGGCTCGCGGCCAGCTCCGGGGGCAGCAGCTCCCGCGCGGACTGGGCATGAAAGACCATCTGCGTCATGTCGAAGTGGCTGATCTTCATGACACCCGACCGGAAGAACAAGGCGGCGATCCAGCAACGCAGGAGCAGCTTGACGGTGGGATCGCCCCAGCGCGACAGGGCCTCGAAGATACCGGTGATCGTCGCCGCCAGAGGGAGGGCGGTGGCGGCGATGCCGCGCCCGATCAATGCATCGAGCGAGATCGGCCCGGCACCCTTGACGACATACCATGCGAACAAAATTGCCCAGAACAGGTG
>DASXQC010000613.1:0-1518 GCA_036493235.1 Reyranella sp. | reverse complement strand
AAAAATGTTTTCAGTCATGAGCGACCTCCAATGCGTGGAGGGTAAACCTGTTGCCCCGTTCCCAAAAGACGGAACCATTAGAAGTGCTAAACGAACATGGTTATCGCTACAGTTCCCCGGTTCCGACCTGCGCTATAGCCTCATCCACGAACGCATTTAAATCCGTTCGCCCCGCGCGAGGCGTGCGTATCCTGCGAGCATTTCTGCGTCCTCGTGCGTCGCGCCTCGGGCAACGCGCTCCCGTATCAGAAGCGTTATTTGCGTTAACCTGGGCGGCAGTTCGCTTAAGCCGTTAACCCCAGCGGACTAACCTGGCCGACTTGGGGGAACGCCAGGCACGGTCCGTAGCGTCGCGGGTGTCGAGGCCGCTCCGACTCAAATCGCTCGGATTTTGCTCTAACGCCCTTCACGCAGCCAAGTGGCCGCGAAAGCGCCGAGCAGCAGCAGCAGCCCGATCAGGCCGGCGAAGATCGGCAGTACGCCGACGCCTTTGACCACGCTGGCGTCGCGCATCTTCACGCCCATCCAGCCGTCGCCATGGAACGTGCTGGTGGCGCGCACCGGCACGATGCGCGGCAGATCGATGCTGTTGCCGTCGACCACCCGCTTCGCGTCGCCGCCTGTGGCGAGCGCCAGCGGCTTCAGCATGTCCGGCGTCGATGTGACCTCCGAAAATTCCTTCGGGTTGGTCGGCCCGACATTGATCAGCGCCTTCAGCGTGCCGTCGGTCGCCTGCCACAGGCCCAGTTCGTTCGCCGGGATGGTCGCGCGCCATTCGCCCGGCTCCCCTGCAGCAAGCGTCAGCTCGCGCGTCGCGCCTGATGGCGATGTGACGGTGACGGGCGCGACGCTGTCTGCCATGGTCTGGCGGATCACCTGAAGGTCCTTGCCCTGCACCTGGAGCCGCAGCGCCTCTTCGTCCAGATCGGGCTGCTTCATCAGCCAGTGCGACATCCGCCGCAACAGATCGAGATGCGGGCCGCCGCCCTCATAGCCGCGCGCCCACAGCCAGATGTGGTCGGAGAGCAGCAGCGCGACGCGGCCTTCGCCGTAACGCGAGAGTAGCAGCAGCGGCTTGCCGTCGGCGCCGGTCATGACGGGCGGGGTCACCGCGTTGCGCGTGTCGACGGTGCGGAAGAAGCGGCTCCAGTGCGGCGGCTCGCTGTTCGCGCCTTCCAGCCCCCGCGTCACCGGATGGCGTTTGCCGGCATCCGAGAGATGCGCATAGAAAGGTTTTTCGGTGACGCCGACCGGCTCGGCCGGCAGCACCGAATCCAGCGGCGTGCGCCAGATGCTCGTTGTCGAAGCGTAATCGGGACCAGCCGAGACCAGCACCGCGCCGCCCGAGCGCACATAGCGCGCGATGTTGTCGAAATAGGCGATTGGCAGCACGCCCTGGCGGGCGTAGCGGTCGAAGATGATCAGCTGGAAGTCGTTGATCCTCTGCTGGAACAACTCGCGGGTCGGAAACGCGATCAGCGACAGCTCGTTGATCGGCGTGCCGTCCTGCTTCTCCGG
>DASXQC010000612.1:0-7440 GCA_036493235.1 Reyranella sp. | reverse complement strand
CGCCTCGGTCGGCCTGCGCAAAGAACCAACGGGTTGCCCCGTAGGCTTCCACGCCGACGTGATCGCGACGGCCAAGCGCGACCTCAAGGCCGGCGAGATGCTCGACGGCGAGGGCGGCTACACGGTCTACGGCAAGCTGTTCCCGTCGGAGAAGTCGACCGGCCTCGGCAGCCTGCCGCTCGGTTTGGCGCACAACGTGAAGCTCCTGAAGCCGATCAAGGCCGGCCAGTCGCTGACCTATGCCGACGTAGCGATGGACGAGACCCTGACCGCAGTGAAGCTCCGCCGCGAGATGGAGCGGGCCTTCGCCCCGGCCGCCTCGAAGATCGCCGCTCAGTAGTCTTCCGGGACCGCGGGCGTCCCGCGGCCTCATGAGCGGGCGAGACTCCCGCGATCCGGCAAGATCAAGCGACGAGAGGGAAGCATGCCGCTTAAATGGGCCATCTCGGACCAGCACCGGCTGGTCACGATCGTCGCCGAGGGATTGCTGCACATCGAAGAGCTCGAGGAATGCTACGATGCCATGGTCGTGGCCAATGCGCTGTCCTATGGGCGGCTGTTCGACGCCCGCAGGCTCGACGGCCCGCATGCCAGCGACGAAGACTTCATGCGCCTCGGCGCCCGCATGAGCGCCTATATGGCGAACTTCAAGTTCGGCCCGATGGCCTTCGTCGCGAACTCGCAAGAGGTGCGCGACCTCATCCAGCGCTGCCTCAACCTCGCGCCCGCCGACCGGCCGACCAAGATCTTCAGGTCGGAAACGCAGGCCCGTGACTGGCTGCAGCAGCAGCCGGCGGTGCAAGCCTGACGGCTCAGGCTGTCGCTTCCGATTCCTTCTTGGACTTGGGCTTGGCCGCGGGCTTGCCGTCGGCCTCGTCGCGCTCGGCTTCCTTCCGGGCCTTGAGGAGCTTGCGCAGGATCATGTTCCGCTTGAGCGCCGAAATGTGGTCGATGAACAGGATGCCGTCGAGATGGTCGATCTCGTGCTGCACGCAGGTCGCCAGCAGGCCCTCGCAGGCCATTTCCTTCGTCTCGCCGTCGCGGTCGAGGTAGCGCACCGTCACCTTGGCCGGCCGGACCACGTCGGAATAGTGCTCGGGCACCGACAGGCAGCCTTCCTCGTAGGTCACGTCCTCGTCGGAGGCCTCGATGATCTCGGGATTGGCCATCAGGAGCGGGCCGGTCTTGAGATCCTCGCGGTCTATGTCGAGCACGATCACGCGCCGGAGCTCGCCGATCTGCGGCGCGGCGAGGCCGATGCCGGGCGCGTCGTACATGGTCGCCAGCATGTCATCCATCAGCTGGCGCACCTCGGCGTCGACCGAGGCGACCGGCTGGGACTTCTTCTTGAGGCGCGGGTCGGGCGCCGTGAGGATGGTCCGAATGGCCATGGCGCTTAAATATGCAACGAAATCAAGCTTTTCAAGCCGGCATGGGACCGTCAGGTCCGGGTCACCATGGTGCCGAGGCCGGATTCCGTGAAGATATCCAGCAGCAGGGCGTGCGGCACCCGGCCGTCCAGGATGATCGCCGCCTCGACGCCGCTGTTCACGGCATCGATGCAGTTCTCGACCTTGGGGATCATGCCGCCGGAGATGGTCCCGTCGGAGATCAGCGCGCGCGCCTGGTCGACCGTCAGGTGCTGGATCAGGTTGCCGTCCTTGTCGAGGACGCCCGGCACATCGGTCAGGAAGTGCAGCCGCTTTGCCTTCATGGCGCCGGCGATCGCGCCGGCCGAGGTATCGGCGTTGATGTTGTAGGTGAGCTCGTCATCGACGCCGAAGCCGATCGGCGCAACCACCGGGATGACGTCGGCGCGGCGCAGCTGCTCCAGCACCATGACGTTGATCTTGGCCGGCTCGCCGACCTGCTTGAGGTCGACCTTGAGGAGCTCGCCGGTCTTGGGGTCACGCATCTGCGTGACCTTGCGGGCCAGGATCAGGTTGCCGTCCTTGCCGCAGATGCCGACGGCGATGCCGCCGCATTCGTTGATGTCGGCCACGATCGCCTTGTTGATCGAGCCGGCCAGGACCATCTCGACGATTTCCATGGTCGCGGCGTCGGTGACGCGCAGGCCGTTGACGAAAGTGCTCTTCAGCCCGACCCGCTCCAGCATCTTGTTGATCTGCGGACCGCCGCCATGGACCACAACCGGGTTCATGCCAACCTGCTTCATCAGCACCACGTCACGCGCCACCAGGTCGCCCAGCTTGGGGTCGGTCATGGCATGGCCGCCGTACTTCACGACGAAGGTCGCATCGTTGTGCCGGCGCATGAAGGGCAGGGCCTTGGAGATGGTCTCGGCCATGCGGATGAGCCGCTTCTGCTCCCTGTCGGTATGGACCGCGACGTCCGGCATCTCTGGACACCCTTCTGGTTAGCAAAAGCCCTCTACCCGGGCCGGGAGAGGGCTAAGACGGCATCTTATATGAGGATGCAGGCGGATAGAAGAAGACCCCTCAGCGCGTCAGGATGTCCCCCATGTTCGACAGTGGAAATCTCACGGACCGGGGCTTCACGGTGGCGCGCGGCCTGATCGGCCCCGAGGAGTGCCGGGCGTTGGCCAGCCTATGGCCGCAGCAGGACTGCTTCCGCAGCCATGTCGTCATGCAGCGCCACGGCTACGGCCAGGGCGAATACCAGTATTTCCGCTACCCGCTGCCCGACGCGGTCGAGCGGCTGCGTCAGGCGCTCTATCCCGAGCTGGCCAAGATCGCCAACCACTGGAACGAGGTGCTGGGCGTCGAGCGGCGCTTCCCGGCGACCCTCAAGGGCTGGCTGCGCGAATGCCATGCTGGCGGCCAGAAGCGGCCGACGCCGCTCCTGCTGCGCTACCGGCCGGGCGACTACAACTGCCTGCACCGCGACCTCTACGGCGATCTGGTGTTCCCGGTCCAGGCGACCATCCTCCTGAGCGAGCCCAAGCGCGACTTCGAGGGCGGCGAGTTCATGCTGGTCGAGCAACGCCCGCGCATGCAGTCACGCGGCGAGGTCGTGCCGCTCGCTCAGGGCGACGCCGTGCTGTTCGCGGTCAATGAGCGTCCCGCGAAAGGCACCCGCGGCTGGCATCGCACGGCGATGCGCCACGGCGTCTCGAGCCTGCGCAGCGGCGAGCGCTTCACCCTCGGCATCATCTTCCACGATGCCGCTTAGACCAGAGCGGATTCGATTTGGACGTCATCGTCTTTCGCTGGGGGCGCGCCACTCCGGCGCGATCAAGGGGTGCTTGACGCGCCGCATGACGCGTCACTGGAGTGACGCGCCCCCAGCAAAAGAACGTCGAGGTGTTCCGTCCCGCATCCCACCGGCTTGGGACGGTTGAAACGCTGGCCAGCATGCATTTCCGGCGATTCGTCCCAGAATCTGCGCCACACACCCGTTTGGGATGCCCCCGGCTCGGCGGGCTTGTAGAAGCGGATGCGGGCCGCGGACATGACCGGGTTCAGAGACGGTGAAGGACAGCTCCCGTCATCGCACGGACCCTGTGCCGAGCGCCACGTCCATGATCTCGGCGCGCAGTTCGGCGATTCCGAATCCGGTCTCGCTGCTGGTCGGCAGCACCTGCGGATGCGCGGCACCATGCTTGCGCGCCACCGCCTCGGCGGCGGCGATCGCCTTGGGAATCTGCGCTGGCCTGAGATGATCGGTCTTGGTGAGCACGAGCTGGTAGGACACCGCGGCTGCGTCGAGGTTCTTCATCGTCTCGCGGTCGGTGTCCTTCACGCCGTGGCGCGAATCGATCAGCAGGCAGACGCGCTTCAGCGTCGGCCGGCCGCGCAGGAACGCCGAGGCGAGATCCTGCCAGGTTTCCTTCATCGACTTCGAGACCTGGGCGAAGCCGTAGCCCGGCAGGTCGACCAGGAACAGGCGCTGACCGAGGTCGAAGAAGTTGATCTGTCGCGTGTGGCCCGGGCTCGAGGAGGTGCGGGCCAGCGTGCGGCGGCCGGTCAGCGCGTTCACCAGGCTCGACTTGCCGACGTTGGAGCGGCCGGCGAAGGCGACCTCCGGCAGCGAGATCGGGATCAGCGAGTCGAACGAGGCCGCACCGGCGATGAACTCGCACGAGCCGGCGAAGAGCTTGCGCGCCGCCTCGACGGATTCCGGCGCACGCCCCTCGGGAGCTTGAGGGGCCATCAGCCCTTCTTCTTGCCGCCCTTTTTGCCGCCACCACCCCCATTGGCGGGCACGGGCTCGGCGGTTGCAGCCTTGGCCGCGGCTGCCTTGGCCGCCGCCGCTTTGCCGATCGGCGTGCCGTGGCGGCGCATGATCGTGTACTGCTGGGCGATCGACAGCGTGTTGCTCCACGCCCAGTAGATCACCAGTCCCGCCGAGAACGGCGCCAGCATGAAGGTGAACATGATCGGCAGGAACTGGAACACCTTCGCCTGAACCGGATCGGCCGGCGCGGGGTTGAGCTTCTGCTGCAGGAACATCGTCACGCCCATCACCAGCGGCCAGACGCCGATGTTGAAGAAGTGCAGGTAGGGCGGCACGTCCCACGGGAAGAAGCCGAAGCCGGTCAGCAGGGTCGCGGGATCGGGCGCGGACAGGTCATGGATCCAGCCGAAGAATGGCTGATGGCGCATCTCGATGGTGGTGTAGAGCACCTTGTAGAGCGCGAAGAACACCGGGATCTGCACCACGATCGGCAGGCAGCCGGCCGCAGGATTGACCTTCTCGCGGCGGTAGAGCTGCATCATCTCCTGGTTCAGGCGCTGCTTGTCCTCGCCGTAGCGCTGCTTCAGCTTCTCCATCTCCGGCTGCAGCGCCTTCATCTTGCTCATCGCCGCGTAGGACTTGTTGGCAAGCGGGAAGAAGAGCGCCTTCACGATCACGGTCAGGATCAGGATCGAGACGCCGAAGTTGCCGATGTGGGCGTACAGCCACTCGAGCAGGTAGAACATCGGCTTGGTGAAGAACCAGAACCAGCCCCAGTCGATCGTCAGGTCGAAGCGGTCGATGCCGAGGTTGTCGCGATAGGCATCGATCACGCGCACGATCTTGGCGCCGGCGAAGAGATGGGAGTCGTAAGCGCCAGTGGCGCCCGGCGCGACGGTCACGGCCGGCGCGACGTAGTCGGCCTGGTACTTGATGCCGGTGCCCGCGCCAGTGCCCTTGATCGTGACGTCGACCTTGCTCTTCTGGTCGGGCACGATGGTCGCCATCCAGTACTTGTCGGTGAAGCCGACCCAGCCGCCGGTGGTCGAGAATTTCTGCTGCTTGTTGTCGGCGAAGTCCTTGTAGCCGAACTCCTTCGAGGTGCCGTTGAAGACGCCGTACGGGCCCTCGTGCAGCACGTAGGTGCCCTCGTTCTTGTGCTCGCCCTCGCGGACGACGAGGCTCCACGGGAAGAGCGTCACCGGCTTGTCGGTCTTGTTCTCGACGCTCTGCCTGACCGCGAACATGAAGTTCTCGTCGAGCGAGATGTCGAGGCCGAAGATCAGGCCGGCGCCATTGTCCCACGTGAGACGCACCGGCTTGTCTGGCGCGAGCGTAGTGTTGCTCGCGGTCCACAGCGAAGTGGGGCCCGGCACCTTGATGCCGGCGTCGGACGAGGTCCAACCGAACTCGGCGTAGTAGGGATGATCGCCGCCGAGCGGCGAGAGCACCGGCACCGGCGGGCTTTTGGGATCGAGCTCCTCGCGATGCTTGGCGAGCTGCACGTCGTCGATGCGCGCGCCCTTGAGCGCGATCGAACCGATCAGCTGCGGCGTGCTGAAGGTGACGCGCGGTGAAGCGGCGAGCGCCTCCTCGCGGGTCATCACCTTCTCCGAGGCCGGCTGGCTGGACGACGGCGCGCCCGGCGCGCTCGGCTGCGTGCTACCGGACTGGCTGCCGGCCTGGGGCGACGCGTTCGGCGTCGTCGAGGTCGACTGGCTGCTCTGCTGCTGCTCCTGCGGCGTCGGATGCTTGGCTGGGAATATGTATTGCCAGCCCATGATGATCGCCACCGAGAGCACGATCGCGACGATGAAGTTCTTCTGATCCATTTTCAGAGGCGCTCAGCGGAATGACAGGACAGGGACAAAGGCGGAACCGGGTCGTAGCCGCCGGGCGTCCAGGGGCCGCAGCGGCAGAAACGATGGGCGGCGAGATAGCTTCCCTTGAACGCGCCATGCCGCGCGACCGCCTCGGCCGCATAGGCCGAGCACGACGGCTCGAAGCGGCAGGCGCCGACGAAGAAGTAGGCGAGCGTCAGTTGATAAAGACGGATCGCCCCCCTCAACACCAACGAGGGCAGCAGGGAAAACATGAGGCCCGGAAACTGGCGATTTGCGGCGGCCGGTGCAAGGCGTGACGACAGGGTCATGGCGTCGCGACGGCCAGCGCCTTCAGCCGCTTCAGCGCCTCAACCAACTCCTGGCGCATGACGGCGAAATCGCGCTCGAGGCCTCCCTGGCGGCCGACCAGGACATAGTCGAGATCCGGACGGGCCTGGCCGGGAATGACCTGGCGGGCGATCTCGCGCAGCCGACGGCGAACCCGGTTGCGGACCACGGCGTTGCCGACCTTCTTGCTGACGGTGAAACCGACCCGAACAGTCATCGCCGGGAGATCGGCCGGCACGGGCGCTGCCTGGAGCACGAAGCCGGGCATGGCGCAGCGACGCCCGGCCTGGACGCGCAGGAAATCCCGACGATTTGGCAGACGCCCGGGGCGAACCGGCGCCACGGGCCTGTAGTCCCGAGCTTAGGCCGACAGGCGCTTGCGGCCCGAGCGGCGGCGGTTGGCAATGACCTTGCGGCCGCCGACCGTGGCCATACGTGACCGGAAGCCGTGCCGACGCTTGCGAACCAACTTACTCGGCTGATAGGTGCGTTTCGTCACGCAACTCCTCCAAATACAAGCCCCCGAGCGCTGCCGCCGGGGGCGAAATTCGTGAGCGGTGGGTAATAGTCGGGCCAACCCGCAGAGTCAACGAAAGGCTAGGATGGCGGCATGTCGCTCGTCCTGCACGGTTACCGCTACAGCGTCTACAATCGCATCGTCCGGCTGGCCCTGGCCGAGAAAGGCGTGGCCTATGACCGGGTCGAGGTCAATCCGTTCGCGCCGGACGTCCCGGCCGCCTATCTGGCCCTGCACCCGTTCGGCCGGGTGCCGGCCTTGGTCCATGACGGATTCACTCTTTATGAGACGGGCGCCATCATCCGCTACATCGACCGCGCCTTCCCGGGGCCCGCCCTGCAGCCGGCCGACCCGCAGGCCCTGGCACGAATGGATCAAATCGTCGGTATCGTCGACGCCTATGCCTATTGGCCGCTGGTCCGACAGGTGTTCTCGCATCGGGTTTTTCGACCGTGTTCGGGCCAAACCGGCGATGAAGCCGAGATCGCGCGGGGCGTGCAGGCCTCGGCCAAGGTGCTGGCGGCGCTCGAGCCGCTGGTCGGCGATGGCGTCACTTTGGCCGATCTGCATCTCGGCGCGATGATCGCCTATTTC
>DASXQC010000611.1:0-3500 GCA_036493235.1 Reyranella sp. | reverse complement strand
CGGCCGAGCCCGGCGTCACGCGCGCGCCGTCGGCATCGATGTGATAGGTGGCGTCGTAAAGCGGCTTGCCGTCGTAGGTCGCGGTGGCTTTCACGGTCGTGTTGGGGCGCAGCTTGTACTGCAGCACCGGATCGTAGGGATACCAGTGGGGCGGCGTCTGCACGCGCACTGCGCCGATCTCCTGGCCCTTCGGCTCCAGCAGGTAGAGTCCGAACTCGATGCCGGCGAGGCCGAGCAGGAACGCCGCCGTCGCCAGCATTGTGTTGCGCCACAACGGCTTCTTGAAGCGCACGATCGCGACCAGGCAGACCAGCGCGATCACCGCGAGCGCCGCCGCGAACGGCAGCACGATCAGCGAAACGACCGTCACGGCAAGGGCGGCCAGCGACGGCCAAAGCTTTCGCAAGAATCCCGGCATTGCTCTAGGCGTGGCCTGTACGGGTTCGGAAGGAAAACATCAATGGGCGCCGCACGAGGCGGCGCATGGGGCTCGTTTCTGTGGCATACATTGCCGCAGGCAGAATGCCGCGTGGGGTCTCGGATGAAACGGCGCTTGTTGATCGGCCTGCTCGGCGCCGCAGTCGCGCCCCGCGCCTTCGCCCAACGTATCTTCCATCTCGCCACCCTGACGCCGACCCTGCCGATGGATCCGAAGGCGCCACCGGCCCGGTTCCTGCTGGCGACGCTGGCCAAGCACGGCTACCGGCTGGGCGAGAATCTCACCTACGAATCGGTCGGGGCGCGCGGCGACAGCGGCAAGCTGCCCGAGCTCGTGGCGGCGCTGAAGAGCCGCAGCGTCGACGTGGTGGTGACGACCGGTTACCCGACGACAGTGGCGGCCCAGCAGGCCGGCCTTCCCACCGTGGTCGCGCAGGGCGCGGGCGATCCGGTCGCCACGAAGATGGTCGCGAGCCTCGCCCATCCCGGCGGCAACGTGACCGGCATCTCCGACGTCGCCACCACGCTGTCGATCAAGCGGCTGTCGCTGCTCAAGGAGCTGCTGCCCGGGATGAAGAAGGTGGCGATGCTGTGGAACCGCGACGATCTCGGCATGTCGCTGCGCTACAAGGCATCGGCCGACGCCGCGCAAGGGATGGGCGTCTCGGTGCAGGCGCTGGGCGTGCGCGAGCCGGACGATTTCGAGGGCGTGTTCGAGGCGCTGAAGCGCGAGCCGCCGGACGCCATCCTGATGGTCTCCGATGCGCTCACCATGCTGAACCGCAAGCGCATCATCGACTACGCCGCGGCCAATCGCCTGCCAGCGATCTACGAGTTCGAGCTGCTGGTGCGCGAGGGCGGCCTGATGTCGTACGGCGGCGACACGAAGGAATGCTTCGAGCGCGCCGGCGACCTGGTCGACCGCCTATTCAAGGGCGCCAAGCCCGCCGACCTGCCGTTCGAGGAACCCACCCGCTATCCGTTCCTGATCAACCTCAAGACCGCGACGGCGATCGGCCTCACCATCCCGCCCACGCTGCTCGCCCGCGCCGACGAGGTGATCGAATGAGTCTAGTCGAACGCGCGGGCGGGCGTCGATGACCGCGCGAGCGCGCCGCGGCTGACGAAGCCGAGCCACACCACCAGCACGGCCGTGACCAGCGCCGGTCCCGAGGCGAACAGCAGCACCTT
This sequence comes from Reyranella sp., assembly GCA_036493235.1. Classification (GTDB taxonomy): domain Bacteria; phylum Pseudomonadota; class Alphaproteobacteria; order Reyranellales; family Reyranellaceae; genus Reyranella. The sequence goes on along the minus strand of DASXQC010000611.1, from coordinate 1,871 downwards.
GTGCGGCGGCAACCCGGCGCCGAGCAGCATGCCGCCGATCACCGGCCCCAGGATGCCGCCCAGCCGGCCCACGCCGAGCGCCCAGCCGATGCCGGTCGAGCGGACCTCGGCGGGATAGATCGCCGCGGCAAAGCCGTTCAGGCCGAGCTGGCTGCCGATGAAGCCGCCGCCCGCCACGGCGAGCACGAGCAGCGTCCAGCCGTAGGACAAAGGCACGCCGCCGACCACACCGATGCTGATCGCGCCGATGACGAAGCTGGTCGCCAGAACACGGCCGGCGCCGAAGCGCGCAATGGTCGGGCCGAGCACCAGGGTGCTCACGATCGCGCCGGCGGAATAGATGCTGGCAGCAAAGGCCGCAGCCGGCGCCGTCAGCCCGCCCAAGGTCAACGTGGTCGGCAGCCAATAGCCGATCAGGTACATGTTCAGGAGATTGATCAGGAAGATCGCCCACAAGAGCAGCGTGCTCGACGCCAGACCCTCGCGGAACAGGCCCGCCACCGGATTGGTTTTGACGGCCGGCTGCCCCGGCTGGAACTGCGCCGATTCGGGCAGAGCGAAGAACAGCAGCACCAGCAGCACGAGCGGGACCACGCCGCCCACCATGAAGATTCCCTGCCAGCCCCAGCCCGGCAGGATCAGCGCCGCGATCTGGCCGGCGAAGAAGCCGCCGATCGTGTTGCCAGTGAACATGAACATCACCGCCGAGGTGCGCCAGCGGTCGGACGTGTAGTCCGAGGTGAGCGCGACCGTCGTCGGCATGGCGCCGCCGATGCCGATGCCGGTGAAGAAGCGCAGCGCCACCAGGGCGAAGATCGACGACGCCCAGACGGTGAGCAGCGAGAAGATGCCGAACAGGGCGACCGAGGCCAGCAGCACCGGCTTGCGGCCGAAGCGGTCGGCGATCGGCCCGGCCGCCATCGCGCCGACCATGATGCCGATGCTCGAAAAAGCAAACGCCGCCGTGAGCTCGACCGGCTTCACGCCCCACGCCTTGATGACCGCCGGCGCGGCGAGGCCGACCGCCGACAGATCGTAGCCGTCGAGCATCTGCACCAGGCCGCACAATACGGCCACGCGCAGCGCGCTCGCCGTCACCGCGGGCGCCGTACCACCGACGCTCCTGCTGATCGCCATGGCTTCCTCCCTCCAAGAAGAATCGTCAGTCCGGGTTATTCCCGGTTTGGCCGGCCATGTAGCGGTCGTTCGCGTCGAAGCCCGCCATCAGCCGGCGATGGCGGTCCTCTATCCAAGCGCGGGTTTGCGGATGGGTAAAGACGAAGAACTCATTATCCACGATCGCCTGCCGCACGCGCTCGCCGGCCTCGTCGCCGGAAATGGCGTTGGTCGGCATCACGCGGGCAGCGTTCGTGGCCGCGGCAGCAGGCTTGTAGGCGCCGCCGAACCGCTCCGGCCGGCGCTGCGCCGACTTGGCGAGACCGGTCGTCACCAGCGCGGGACAGAAGACCGAGACGCCGATGCCCGTGCCGTCGAGATCGAGCGCCAGCGTCTCCGACATCGCCACGACGGCGTACTTGGTCATGGCGTAGGGCCCGTTGCGCAGCAGCGGATTGACCTGCAGGCCGCCGATCGAGGCGGTGTTGACGATGTGACCGCCCTGCCCGTGCTTCTGGATCAACGGCACGAAGGCGCGGCAGCAGTGGAGCGTACCGAACACGTTGACGCCGAAGATCCAGTCGAGCTGCTGCTGCGGCACGCCGAGCAGCGGGGAGCCCGCAAAGGTGACGCCGGCATTGTTCGACAGGATGTGCAGGTCACCGAACTTGGTCCCCACCTCGGCCGACGCGCGCTGCACCGCCGCTTCGTCCGACACGTCGAGCCGCACGCCGAAGGCCTGCACGCCCAACGCC
>DASXQC010000610.1:0-5966 GCA_036493235.1 Reyranella sp. | reverse complement strand
TATTGGCTGCTGACGGGCGTCCATGCCTTGCACTTGACGATCGGCATCGTTGTCGTCGTCGTGCTGGCGTGTCAGGTTCGGCGCGGATCACGACTGCCTCTAAGCCCCACTTTCGAAGGGGTGGCGCTCTACTGGCACCTTGTGGATATTGTCTGGATCTTCCTCTACCCGCTGATCTACCTGCCCGGGCGGGCAACGTGAGCGGGCTGCACGCACACGAGCCCACGACGGCGATGGCGATCTGGCGCAGCACAATTCCAATCTGGCTCGCTCTCCTGGGACTGCTGGCTACGACCCTCCTACTTGCCTATGTGCCTATGGGCAGTTTCAATACTGTATCATCGGTGGCCATCGCCTGCGTTAAGACGGCGCTGGTGGCATTATTTTTCATGCACCTGCGACGACCGGTGCCGTTGCTTCGACTGGCTGGGGCCGCAACCCTTCTCTGGCTGTTCTTTCTGTTCGCCCTCACCCTGGCCGATGTTCTAGCGAGATAAGTGTCCTCTATGATTGGGGTTGTCGGGGTCAAGCTATTCCTCTTGCTTCTTGCCTGATTGTGAGCAGGATCACGCTTTTTGATGGGGCCGAGAGCACGGTATTTGATGGGCTTCCCACTTCCGCTTCCCGCCGGCTGTAGGGGTCATGGGAAGCGGAAGTGGGAAGTGGTGTAGCGGGGCGGTCGAGTTGGGTGGATTTGGCTTGTCGAGGTCCACCGCGGTATTGCGCGAGGACGGCAGTCGGGAGCGACCGTCAGCGAATGGCGAGGCAGTATCCGCCGGCGGATTTGACGACGAGGCCGGCGGTGGTCATCGCGGCGAGGCGCTCGTAGAGGGTGGTGGTGCGAACGCGGCAGGATGCCCGCAGTTCGGAGAACGGCTTCGGCTGCTCGCCGTCCGCGAGGGCTGCGGTGATGCGCTGATCGACCGAAGTCGGCTCGGGGTTGCGTTCGGGGTGGCGATCGAAGTGGACAGGCTCGAGTGCGAGAGCGTTGTCACGCTGGGCGAGTTCAAGTGTGACGCCCTGCATGGCGGCGGCGGCGCGATGCTCGACGGTCAGGACGATGCGATCGTCGCTGTCGCGGCGGAGATAGAGGTTGGAATCGCCCCAGGCATGGAACTCCGACGATCCGCGCAAAGCCTGACCGGCGCGAATTGCGCCTGCAGCCTTTTTGGCATGGTGGACGACCGCGACGGCGATGGCGTGGCGCCGCTGTAGTTCGCGCAGGAAGGCGAGCAATGGCGCGACCTCGCCGCTGACATTTTCGTCGATACGATGCAGGCGCACGAAGGGATCGAGGATGAGGAGCCGCGGCTTCAGGCGGGCGATAGTCTCATCGAGACGTACGCGGTCGCCCTCGAGATCAAGGCGCAGGCTGGGCGCGGTGATCACCTGGACGTCGAGTTGGGCGAGGCTCAGGCCGGCGGCGGCGCAGATGCCATCGATCCGGCGTCGGACGATGTGAAGTGCGTCTTCGGCGGGATAGAGCACGACGCGACCCGGGCGTGCCACCGCGAAGCGGCGCAGGCAGGGGATGCCGGCGGCGACGGCGACGGCGAGATCGAGGGCGAGGAAGGATTTGCAGCACTTGGGCTCGCCGCCGATGATCCCGACGGCCTCTTCGGACCACAGCCCATTGACGAGCCAGCGCTGCTGCTCGGGGCGATCGGCGAGGCGCCAGACCGGCTGGACCGGAAGCTGGCTCATCGCCGGCGGCGGATCGCCGCCTTGGTCTCGCTCGCGGCGGGCACGGCGCAGGTTTCGAAGAACAGCGTCTCGTCGATCTGGCGGGCGTCACGCTGCGCGGCGAGCTCGAGTAGCTCGCCCGCCATGATCATCAGGGCGCGCAGATTGCCCTGAGCGTGATCGCAGATCGTCGCGATTACCTCTTTGGTCATCAGGGTAGGGGCACCGGCCTGCTGCAGAGCATGCCGCAGGCAGTCCTGGAGGTCCTGCGGTGGTGCGCGTTCGATCGCCAGCCGCACCCGCATGCGGCTGGCAAGGGGGAGGAATTCATCGGAGCGTAGACGTTCTGCGAGCCGCCCGTCGCCGGCCAGCACGGTGGTCAGCAGGATATGGGAGTCGAGATCGGCGGAGGCCAGCAGGCGCAGTTCGGCGAGCACGGCAGACTGCATCTCCTGCGCCTCGTCGACCAGAAGCACTGGTCTGGACAGGGTGGTTTGGATGTGAGCCTGCCAGCGCTGGCGCAGGATCTTGGCACCACCCCAGCGATTATGTGGGCGCAGTTCGACGCCGAAGAGGTCGCCCATCTCGCGATAGAAGTCGGCAATGTTGGCCTGCGGGCGACTGATCACGCCGACCGTCACGTCGCGCTGTGTCGCCAGCGAAGCGGTCAGGATACGCAAGGCGGCGGACTTGCCGCAGCCGGGCACGCCGGTGACCAAGGCGAAGCCGCCGTCGCCGGCGAGTTGCTGAACGCGCCAGCAGAACGATTCCAGGCGCGTGGTGACGTGCAACGCTTCGGTCGGCACGTTGGGCGTGAACGGGTTCCATTTAAGGCCGTAGAGCGCCAGCATTTTGTTGTTCACCCCTCGCCTCCTTCGTCCTTGGGCAGGTAGGCGGGTGGCAATCCGGTTGCGGCCTGCCGGTCGATCATTTGCGCGAGCAGCGGTCCGATGCCGCGCGCCGGTTGCGATGACGAGGTCGGCGACGATGGTTTGGCCGTTTTGACGGCGATTGGCTGCAAGCCGCGGCGCCGGCCGGAGGCATTCGCCGCTTTGTCCTGCGGGAACAGCCGGCAGAGCACCGTGCCGGTGTGGGGATCGACGAGATGGACCTGTGTGAGGTCCCAGGCGGCGAAGCGGACCTCCAAGACGGAGAGATGGCGATATTGGTTGGGCACTTCGAAGCGCCGACCTTCGATGACCGCGGTACTATCACTCTTACGCAAAGTCCGCCGCTCAGTGCGGGTGAAGGCCAGCCGCAATGCCGCAGCATCCGGGCAGGGTCGTGTCACGGAAGGGCCAACAAGGAAGCAGGCGAGCGGCGTGTCGTTGATCTCGCTGTGGTGCTTTCGGTTGTAGTCCTGCTCGACCCAGGCCTGGGTTGCCTCGTTGAGCCGACCCAGGGTGAGGTCATCGACACCCTCGAGCATGGCCATCAGCCGGCCCTCGACCGATCCCCAGAGAACCTCCTGCTTGCCATTGGCATAAGGGGAATATGGCAGCGTGGTTTGATGAAGGATGCCGAGCCTGGCGAGACCTTCGGTGATCTCGGTCGCCGTCATGGCCGCGCCGTTATCGCTCAGGGCGGCGCGCGGCCTGCCACGCTTCTGCATCGCCTGCGACAGGCCATGCGCGATGTTCTCCGCGGATTCAGATTGATACCATTGCAGATGGCAGACCAGCCGCGAATGGTCATCGAGTACGCCGAACAGCACCGGTGTTCGCCATTCGCCGCGCGGTGTCAGCACTTTTCTGGAACCGTTATGACAATCCCAGTGCCAGAGCCCGCCAGAATACGCAGATTCATAGCTACGCACTTCACGTGCCTCGAGCCGCGCTGCCGCCGCCAGCGCGCCTTCGGTCTGACGCGTGGTCATCGGTCGCCGTTTGGTCAGGCCGTGTGTGGCCAGGAATCGCCGAACCGTTGCGTAGGACGGCACCGGCCGCAGCTCCGCGCGGGTCTCGGCAAAGGCTTCCAGATTGTCGTGATGGAGACGGGCGCTCCAGCTTTTATGAGCGTTATACTGGGCCAGTAGCGCCTGCCGCAGCGACGGGGTCATCGACGTCTGCTCGCCGGCATCGCCGCGCCGCTTGCGGCGCAGCACGCTGACCGGATCGTGTTGCTCATTTCTGCTGCGATAGAACCATCGCTCGAGTGTGGAGAGGCTGAAGCGGACCGGCGCGCCGGTGCTCGGGTGACGCCATTCGCGCGCCGCCAATTGCTGCAACGCCGGGCGCAGCGCGCCCTTCGCCGGCGGCGCCGCCAGAAGCGCACCGATAATCGAGAAGCGCAGCCGCGCCCAACGCTCGTGCACCCGCGATCCGTCTCGCTCCGCCACGCCCGCCCTCCGAAAAATGCGCGAACCGACGGTAAGCGCCCTCACCGAGAGGCGGCGACGCGCATCCTTTGCGGATCGGTGATGCCCGTCACAAAACGCGCATCGCCGATGCCCCACCGGTCAGCGGACCGAGGAAGCGCAGCAAGGCGATGAGCTGCTCGCGCATGTCGCCGGCAAAGCGATCGAGCAGCGAGACCGGCAGTGCGGCGATGTTGAGTGGCGTCGCCACCGCGGCCCTGGCGACCGCGGCGAAGGGGCCGTCGGACAAGGTGGACCGCCACCAGGCGCGCCAGCGCGCCAGCGTCCGCCGATCAAGTCCAGGCACAACCGACAGACGCGCCAGGCGGTACGGCGTGGTGCCGAGCATCAGCGCCGAGATCAACGTCACCACGCTGGCCAGGTAGACGCGGCGGCCCAGAAAGCGCAGCGACCCCGGGGTGGTGCGCTTGCGGCAGCCATCCACCGCGCAACAGAAGCTGAAACGCTCGGCATACCCTTGGTCTAACCCACCAGGGCAGCCGCGCAGCTTGCGGTCATACGATGCCGAATGCAGCACGCCACCGCAGAGCCAGCACCGTGCTGCCCGGGCGGAGGCCGCAAGGTCGCGGTCGAAGACGAGCAACTGCTCATGGAACTTGGCGTCGGCCAGCACGGCTTGGTACATTAGCTGCGTCCCTTTGAAATGAAGTTGGCGAGATGGCCAAAATCGGACGGAATGATCCCTGCGCCTGCGGGAGCGGCAAGAAATATAAGAAGTGCTGCATGGCCAGTGACGAGACCGCCGCCCGTACCGCACGGCCCGCTCAGCCTGCCGCGGTACCGGTGCGCCAGCCGTCCCTGGCCAACTATTTCCAGGAACACGACGAACGCGACGGACTGACCGCGGCATCCAACGCCGTGGTCGACATGGTCCAGGCCGGCAATCTCGATGCCGCCGAGCAGGCCGCCCACGACCTGCTCGCGCGCTTCCCCGATGTCCATGACGGCTACGACCGCCTCGGCATGGTCTGCGAAGCCCGCGGCGATCATCGCCTGGCCGCCGACTACTACCGCAAAGCCATCACCGTCATCCGCGACCACCCCGACAACTACGATCCCGCGTTCGAGACCGTCTTCCAAAAGCTCGTCGACCGGCTCGAAACTCAGGCGAACGCCGCCACCCACTGAGCCTGCCGGGCCCGCCCGCTGCTCCAGCCTCGCCGGGTGCTCGGCGGCGTCAAGGCATGTCGAGTAGGCACGGAGGATTGCTCCTCCGTGCCTCTCACAGAACCGGACGTGCGGGCCTCGCATCCGGCTCCTTGGATCGATACATCAGAGCGCCAGCGATTGCTGGGCTGATGCCATTGGTGGGTTAAGGTCGAGCCAGCGGGCTTGCAGCGAGACCAGCCGCCCGGTGAACCAGGACGGTGGGTAAGCTCGCGTCATCCCTGGCCGGTTCGATTTCACCCATGCCCCCTTTCCGCAATACGCACAGTTGGCCGCCGCTCTGCGGCTGACGCCTCTGCTCGTCAGGTGTCGGAACAGGAAGCGGCTGCGCTTCCGTTGTCGAACGATGATCGCCCTGACCCGGCGGCGAACGTGCGCATCAATGATGCGCAGTCCCCCAATTGCTTCCGGCGTGCAGAGCCGAAAGTGTGACATCCACCCGGTCAAGTACCGGCTGACGCCCTTCATACAGGCTGCGATGGGGCGCCCCCAGTTCGGCGGCGTCATCTCCCGTACAGCGGCCTTCAACCGTCGCTCCGCCTTTTCCGAGGGAAACACGGCGACAGTGTCGCCTTGCTCCCCTGTCACGCAGTAGAAGCGAAAGCCCAGGAAGGAGACCTCGCCTGGCTTGCGTACGCCACTCTTCTCTTCGTTAACCTGGAGCCGCATGCGCTTCTCCAGGAACCCTCGAATCGATGTCATGACGCGCAGTCCAGCACGCTCGCTCCGAACGAAGATA
>DASXQC010000609.1:0-7385 GCA_036493235.1 Reyranella sp. | reverse complement strand
GCCTGCCGCCGGTGCTCGCGACGCCCGTGATGATCCTGGTCATGGAGAACGCCGCGCTCAACGCCATCAAGCCGTTCCTGGACGCCGGCGAAAGCGCCGTCGGCATCGCCGTGGACGTGAAGCACCTCGCCGCCACGCCGGTCGGCCACGATGTGCGCGCGACAGCCGAGGTCGTCGGTGTGAACGGCAAGCGAATCGACTTCAAGGTATCGGCGAGCGACGGCAAGGAAGAGATCGGCAGGGGAAACCACCAGCGGATCTCGATCGACCTTCAGTCGTTCACCGAGCGGCTTGCCAAAAAGAGTACGCCGTAACCAGGCGCCTCATTCACCGCCGATGCGGGCGCCCTTCTCGGCGACGGAGCGTTTCATCAGCAGCACCACGAACGCGAGCGCCACCGTCACCACCGCGAAAATCCAGAAGAAGTCGAAATAGGCAAGGGCGGAGGCCTGCTGCTGACGCAGGTTCTGGAGCGCCTGCAAGGCCAGTTGCTGCGCGGCGACCGGATCGCCGTTCTGCAGTTGCGTCTGCGCCTGATCGACAAAGGAAGTCGCGGCCGCATTGAAGGGATCGAGATACTCGCCGAGTCGCAGGGTGTGGAATTGATCGCGCCGCTCCTGCACGGTCTGCGCCATGGAGGTGCCGACGCTGCCGCCCTCGTTGCGCAGCAGGCTCAGCAGACCGACAGCCGCACCGCGCAACTCCAGCGGCGTGTAGAGATAGGCCGCGACGTTCGCCGGCGCGAAGCACATCGACAGGCCGAGCACGAGCAGGACACGCGGCCAGACGACCTGGCCCGGGCTGATGTCGAGATTCATCTGCGACATCCAGTAGTTCCCGACCGCCATCACCAGCAGGCCGGCCGCCAGCAGCCAGCGGGCATCCGTCTGCCGGCCGAGCAGGAAGCCGATCACGGGCATGGCCAGGAGAGCGAACAGCCCGGCCGGCGACATGACCAGGCCGGCGCGCAGGGCATCGTATCCGAACAGGGATTGGAGCAGGCCGGGCAACGAGGTGCTGGCGCCGTACAGCACGGCAAAGGCAAAGAAGATGATGATGCAGCAGATCGCGAAGTTGCGCTCCCGCAACGGCCTGAAATTGACCACGGGATTTCGATGCCGCAGTTCCCAGACTATCAGCGCGATCAGGCCCACCGCGAAGAGACCCATCAGCGTCTGCACGCGCCAGAAGGGATCGCCCAGCCAGTCCCATTCCTGTCCCTTGCTGAGCACCACTTCCCAGCAGACCACGACGATCACCAGCAGCGACAGGCCGATCGAGTCGAAGCTGAACGGCCGCTTGCGCAGCTCCTGGCGTTCCTCGACCAGATAGTCAGGATCCCGCAGCTTGAGATAGCAGGCCCCGAAGGCCAGCAGACCGACCGGCACGTTGATCAGGAACACCCAGCGCCAGGAATACTGGTTGGTGATCCAGCCGCCGAGGGTCGGGCCGACGACTGGCGCCAGCAAGGCCGCCAGGCCGAACAGCGTCATCGCCATACCCTGCTTCTCCCGCGGGAAGGCATCGAGCAGCACGCCCTGGCTGGAGGGCTGAAGGCCGCCGCCGGCCAGACCCTGGAGCACGCGGAACAGGATCAGCTGGTTGAGGCTGGTGGCTATGCCGCACAGCCCCGACGCCAAGGTGAAGACGCCGATCGACAGCAGGAAATAGGTGCGGCGCCCGAGATGGGCCGACAACCAGCCGGTGATCGGAAGGATGATGGCGTTGGCGGCGAGGTAGCTGGTGAGAACCCATTCGCCGTCGTCGACCGTCGCCGACAGGCCGCCGGCGATGTAGCGCAGCGCCACGACCGCGATGGTGGTGTCGAGCACCTCCATGAAAGTCGGAATCACCACGATCGCGGCGACCACCCAGGGGTTCGTGGCGCCCCGGGGTGCCGACGCCGCCAGGACGGTCATTTCCCGGTGCCGGTTGCCGCGGCCGTACCGGCGGTTGGTCGTGGCGACGCGTTGGTCTGAAGATACTTGCCGGCGTCCGGCCCGGTCGCCGGCTCATTGATGTGCACTTCCGGTTCGACCGACGTGCCGATGAACAACGGACTCTTCTCCGCATCGTATCCCACGAGGTCGATGCGAACCGGCAGGCGCTGCACGACCTTGACGAAATTTCCCGTGGCATTCTGCGCCGGCAGCAGCGCCAGGGTCGATCCTGTCCCCATCGTGAAGCCCGAGACGCGACCTTTGAACGTCTGCTTGCTGCCGTACATGTCGACCTTGAGGTCGACCGGCTGTCCGATGCGCAGCTCACCGAGCTGCGTTTCCTTGAAATTGGCGTCGACCCAGATGTCACTCAGCGAGCGAATCGCCATGAGCCCTTGGCCGACCTGGATGTTGTTGCCCGGATTGACGTTTCGGCGCGTGACGACGCCATCGATCTCCGCCACGACGTCGCAATAGCGAAGGTCCAGCTCGGCCTGATTGAGATCGCGTTTGGCAGCCTCGAGCTTCGCCTCGCCCTGCTTGACGGCCGGCGCCTCGGTGGCAAGGCGGGCGAACGTGCGGTCGATGTCGCCCGAGCCCGCCTTCTCGAACTCCGCGAGCATCTCCTTGGGCGTCTGGTTGTACGAATGGACGACACCCAGCTGGGCGGCGCTCTGGATCAGCGCGGCCTGCGCCTCCAGAACGGACGAGAAGGTCTGATCGAGATCCGGCGGCACGTCGCCGAGCTCCGGACTGTCCAGCGGCAGCGCCTTCAAACCCAACGACACCCGGGTCTGGTTCACGTCAGCCAGGGTCTGCACCAGATCGGCGCGCGCCGTCACCAACACCGCCTGGCGCCGGTCGAACTCCGAGCGCGGAATGTTGTTCGACGCCACGAGCTTCTGCGCTCGCTCGAACTCGATCTCGGCCAGCGCCAGCGCCGCCTTGCTCTTGTCGACGCCAGCCACGCGCGTATGCAGCTCGGAGACCTTGTTGGCGACGTCCTCCATGGCGTGCTGCAAGGTCCAGCGCCGGCTTCTCGCCTCCGCCTCAGTCCCGCGCACCCTGGCAGTCGCCGCCTGCAAGTCCGCCTTGGCCGTCTCGACCGCCGCCCTCTTGACCGCGACAGCCGTGCGATAGGGCTCCTTGTCCAGCTCGACCAGCAGATCGCCCCGGTGCACCCGGTTGTTGTCGTCCACCAGAACGCGGGCGACCTGGCCGCGGACCCGGGCGGCCACGAAGGTCACATGGCCGTTCACGTAGGCATCGTCGGTCGAGACGGTGTTCACGGCCTTGATGATTGCCGGAATCCCGAAGGCAACGGCGGCGATCAAGACGAGGCCACCTGCGCCCGCGATGAGCAATTTCTTGCGCCGGGTACCCTTCTCCTTCACCGGTGCTCCGGCCGTCGCATCGGCAGGCATCGGTGCTGCTGGCGACACTTCTGCGCCGGGCCCCGAAGTGGCTCCGCCGTCTTGTTCGGTCATCCGCGCCTCCGCGGGCAGAAACGAGCACCAGGCCTCGCCGGCGGTGACCGGCAGGCGACCCTACCAACAACAGCGTGCGTCGGCATCTTCACTCCACCTTGAATTGTTGTCTTTGCACCCCCTTGATAGGTTTTGTCGCAAGATGCGCAAATGAACGGGCCGGCCCCCAAAACCCGCCGGTTCCAGCCGCGCAGGGAGGTTAGGATGCGAACGATAGTGCTGAGCGCATTTTGCGCGATGGTGATGACCGCGAGCGCAAACGCCGCGATCAAGGAAGAACCTGTCACCTATTCGGACGGCACGACCACCATGAAGGGCTTCGTCGTGTATGACGACGCCACCACGGCCAAGCGGCCAGGAATCGTGATGATCCACGAATGGTGGGGCATCACCCCGCACATACACAACGAGGCGAAGAAGTTCGCCGAACAAGGCTACACCGCCTTCATCGCCGACATGTACGGGGATGCGAAGACGGCCGACAACCCGAAGGACGCCGGCGCGCTCTCGGGCGGGGTCATGAAGGACCCGAAGGCGATGGAATCGCGCTTCAAAGCGGCACAAGCGGAGCTCGCCAAGCAAGCCTCGGTCAATCCGCAGCGGATCGGCGCGGTCGGCTACTGCTTCGGCGGCGCAGTCGTGCTGAACATGGCGCGTACCGGCGACGACCTTCGCGCCGTTGCGGGCTTCCACGCCTCGCTCGGCCTCAACACGCCTGCACCCGCGCCGGGAACGGTCAAGGCCAAGATCCTCATCCTGAACGGTGCGGATGACCCCTTCGTGAAGAAGGAGCAGTATGAGGCGCTCAAGAAGGATTTCGATGCCGCGAAGGCCGACTACCGCATCGTCACCTATCCCGGTGCCGTGCACGCCTTCACCAATCCCGAGGCGACCGCGCTCGGCGAGAAGTTCAATCTGCCACTGAAATATGACGCCAAGGCGGATCAGGAATCGAAGGCGGAAGCGGCCAAGCTGTTCGCCGCGACCCTCAAGAACTGATCGTCTTCGCGACGATCCGGGCTCCCTTTCGGGCGATCTTCACCTCGACCGAACGGGGGCCGGCCAGCAGTCGTCTCAGCACGACGTCATCGACGAAGCTTGGCAGGACCGGTCGGTCGAACGTGACCTGTCCGCCGGGTGGATCGAACGCGAGGCCGAGGCAGGACTGGAGAAGCGACAGCGGCGTTGCGGCCGCCCAGGCCTGAGGGACGCAGGCGACGGGGTAGAAGGTCGGGCTGCGTCTGTGCTGGCGCGCGAAGCCGCAGAACAGCTCCGGAAGGCGCTGCATATCGAAGTAGACCGAGGCCGCGAACAGGCCCTCGAACAGGCGCGCCGCCTCGCGCCGGAACCCGTAGCGCGCGAAGCCCGCGGCGATGAGAGCGTTGTCGTGCGGCCACACCGAGCCGTTGTGATAGCTCATCGGATTGTATCGGGCTTCGGTCGTGGCGATCGTGCGGATGCCCCAGCCGGAAAACGACGTGCGGCTCATCAGCGTCCTGACCACCGAGGCGGTGCGCTTCTCGAGGGCGAGGCCGGCGAACAGGACATGGCCGGCATTCGAACTTCGCACCCGGCACGGCTTCTTGTCGCCATCGAGGGCGAGCACATAGGTGCCGAGCTCGCGGTCGAAGAAGGCCTCGTCAAAGCGCTTTTGCAGCGCATCGGCCTTGTCGGCCTGCTCCGTCGCGCGATCGGCCATGCCGAGCTGCCCGTATATCACGGCCATCGCGCGCCGCGCGCCATAGGCATAGGCCTGCACTTCCGCGAGCGCGATCGATCCGCGGGCCAGCGTGCCGTCGGCGTGGAAGATCGAATCGTGGCTGTCCTTCCAGCCCTGGTTCGCGAGGCCGTCGTCGGATCGCCGCCCATATTCCACGAAACCGTCGCCGTCGCGATCGCCATAGCGGTCGAGCCACGCGCAGGCCGCGTCGAGATGCGGCTGCAGCTCGCCGACGAAGTCGAGGTCCGCGGTGCGCTGCAAGTAGGCGCCGGCCAGCATCAGGAAAAGCGGCGTCGAATCGATGCTGCCGTAGTAGCGGCGGAACGGCACCTCGCCGAGCGCCGCCATCTCGCCGCCGCGAGCCTCGTGCAGGATCTTGCCCGGTTCGGCGTCGGCGGCGGGATCTTCTTTCGTGGCCTGGTTGGCGGCCAGATGACGGAGCACACCGCGGGCGATGCTCGGATCGAACCACAGCATCTGCCAGGCGGTGATCAGGGCGTCGCGGCCGAAGACGGTGCTGAACCAGGGGATGCCGGCGTAGGGATACGGACCGGTCGGCAAGTCGGTCACGAGCATGTAGAGGTCGGAGATGCTGCGAGCCAGAGTCTGATTGAAGACTTCGTTGGACGTGTCGATCGCCGCGGCATGCTCGATCATCCGCCGCGATGCGCGCTTGCCGTCGCGCAGGGCGAAGAAGAAAGCATCCGGCAGCTTGTGCCTGCCGAGTTCCGGCCCGCAGGCGACCTCGATGAAGACGAGGCCCGTCTGGTGTGCCACCAGATCGAGCTCGAACGTCGCGGCATTGCCGGTTAGACGCTGGGGCGCGGGATAAAATCCCAAGGTCGTCTGGCGAGTCTGCTGGTCGAGTCCGGTATAACCCAAAGTCACCCGCTCGGCCGCAAGCTTGGGCGCATGATCATGGCCGCGCTGCGTGCGCCTGGCGCCGCGCACCTCGAACAAGTCGGCATAGTCGGACCGGAAGGCGATTTCGATCCGGAACTGCAGCGCCCGGTCGCTGAAATTCGTGACCGCCAGGCGCTCGAACAGGCCGGCCCCGCAGAGCAGGCGCGACCGGCGAAAGTGAAGCAGGCCCTGCGCCAGCAGCAGCCGGTCGTTCGGATCGAACAGGTCGGGGTTGGTCAGGTCGCAGGTCAGCGTGGAATTGTCATCGCTGATCGTCGAGCTCAGCAGCTTGGGCTGGGCGCTTTCGATCGCCAGACTGAAGTGCGACAGGTATCGCGTGTCGTGGTTGTAGATGCCCTCCGGACTTCCGCGCGCGGCGATCGCGTCGCCGGATTGATTAAAGATCGCGAAGGTGTCGTCCTTCTTCAGCGTCCGGAGCTGCCCGGCCTGCAGCGCGGTCGTCGCCGAGCCGTGCAGTTCGGCGTCCTTCGCCGAGGCCGCGTACAACGACTCGGACGCAAGCAGGGAGATCGAGGCTTGTGCCGATGGCATCGGCCGGTTACGCGGCCCGCTTGGCCAGCCGGCTCAGCTCGCGGTCGACCAGTTGATAGTAGGCGCCGCGGCGGTGCATCAGCATCTCCGGCGCACCGTCCTCTATCAGCTGGCCCTTCTGCAGCAGCAGGATGCGATCGAAATTGCGCAAGGTCGACAGGCGATGGGCAATGGCGATCACCGTGCGACCGCGCATGAGATCCTCCAGCGCTTCGCGAATGGTCTCCTCGGACTCGCCATCGAGCGACGACGTCGCCTCGTCGAGAATGAGCAAGGGGGCATTCTTCAGGAACGCGCGCGCAATGGCGATCCGCTGGCGTTGGCCACCCGACAGGCGCACGCCGCGGTCGCCGATCATGGTGTCCAGCCCGCGCGGCAGGTTCTCGATGAAGCCCCGGCAATGCGCCGCGGTGGCAGCCTTCCAGACCTCGTCGTCGCCGGCATCCGGCCGGCCGTAGCGGATGTTCTCCAGCAGCGTGCGGTTCAGCATGGTCGTGTCCTGTGGAACCACGGCAATGGCGTTGCGCAGGCTGTGGTCGGTGACTCGCGCGATGTCGTACCCGTCGATCAGGACGCGCCCGGTGTCGACCGGATAGAAACGCTGCATCAGGGCCACGAAGGTCGACTTGCCACCGCCTGAAGGGCCGACCAGGCCGACGCGCTGGCCCGACTCGATGTTCACGCAGAATTCGTCGAAAATTCTCTTCTCGCCAGGGTAGCCGAACGAAACCCTGTCGAACGCCACCCGCGCGCCGTTCGGCACGAGGGCTGCGGCTTCGGGCG
>DASXQC010000608.1:0-1691 GCA_036493235.1 Reyranella sp. | reverse complement strand
GTCGTGAAGTGCAGGCTGGCCGGCACGGTCTGATGCCGCAGCATCAGCACCGCCTTGATCAGGCCGGCGACACCGGCGGCTGCCTCGGTGTGGCCGATGTTGGTCTTCACCGAGCCGACCCGCAGCGGCTTGCTGCGGCCGCCGAACACGGCGGCCAGCGCGTGCATCTCGATGGGGTCGCCGAGAGACGTGCCCGTGCCATGCGCCTCGATCGCGTCGACGGCATCGGGAGCAAGGCCGGCGTTGGCGAGAGCCGCGCGGATGACTGCTTCCTGGGCGGGACCATTGGGAGCGGTAAGGCCGGCGCTGCGGCCGTCCTGGTTGACGGCAGTGCCACGGATCACGGCCAGCACGCGATCGCCCGCGGCCTCGGCATCGGCCAGCCGCTTGAGCACCACCACGCCACAGCCTTCGCCGCGCACGAACCCGTCGGCCGAGGCATCGAACGCCTTGCAGTGGCCATCCGGCGACAGCATCTGCAGGCCTTCGAGCGCGGTCGTCGTGCCGGTGCCCAGCGTGAGGTTGACGCCCCCTGCGAGCGCCACCGTGCACTCGCCCGCGCGCAGGGCGCGCACCGCAAGGTGCACGGCGACCAGCGACGACGAGCAGGCGGTGTCGAGCACCATGGCCGGGCCTGTCAGCCCCAGCAGATAGGCGATGCGGCCGGCGGCGATGCTCGGCGCGCCGCCGATGCCGGCATAGCCGTCGGCGCCTTCGGCGTTCGCCGCGAACTGCGCGTAGTCGTAGTTGCACATGCCGACGAACACGCCGGTCGGCGTGCCGCTCAGCGTGTCGGGCGGGAGCAGGGCGCTCTCCAGCGCCTCCCAGGTCACTTCGAGCAGCAGGCGGTGCTGCGGATCCATGAACACCGCTTCGCGCGGGGCGATGCCGAAGAAGGTCGGATCGAAGCCCGCGACGTCGTGCAGGTAGCCGGCGCGCGCCGCCGCACCATCGAGGACGCTGGCGTCGGGTCGCTCGGGCCGCTCGATGATGCCGTCCTGCCCGCGCGCCAGCGCCTGCCAGAACTGCTCGGGGTCTTCGCCACCCGCCGGGAAACGGCAGCCGATGCCGACGATTGCGATCGGCGCGCCGGCATCGGCTGCGGAGGCTGCTGGCCGAATGGCCGCCGTCTCGCCGCCAAGGTGCGCACACAGCGCGTCGATGGTGCTGAAGTCGAACAGCAGTGTGGCGCTGAGCGGCCGGGCGTCGAGGCGGGTTTGTAGCCGGTTGCGCAGCTCGACCGCCATCAGGGAATCGAGGCCAAGGTCGAACAGGTTGGCGCTGCGCGGCAGCGTCTCGCCGGGCGGATAGCCGAGCACCGCGGCGGCTTCTTCGGAGACGAGATCGACCAGCGCACCGTCCTGGGGCACGGCGCGGCTCGTCGCCGCCGCCGCGGAAGCGACGCTGCGCGGCCGATCGACTTGCCAGGCGCGCGTCGAGGCCGGCGGTCTCACCACGCCGAAGCTCGCGAGGAAGCGCGCGCGGTCGACCGGCAGCACGGCAACGGCGGCTTCCGGCGTCGCGAGCGCCCAGTCGAGCACCGCGGCGGTGCCATCATTGGAAAGCGTGCCGAGACCCTGCGCCGCCATTCGCTGCACCAGTGCTGCGCGCTGGGTCGACGAGCCGCTGTCGCGCCACAGACCCCAGCCCAGACTCACGGCTGATTTCCCGCGGCGTCGTCGCGCGGCAGC
>DASXQC010000607.1:0-4300 GCA_036493235.1 Reyranella sp. | reverse complement strand
AGCAGGGGCATACGAACAAAAACTTTCTCGATCTGCCACGCGCGAATCAGCAGCACGATCGACCACGACACTTTCTGGTTCCGGCTTCGCACATTCTCCGAAGCTTTTGTTGAAACCTCGTCGAACTTTGGCAACGTCGATTATTGAGACGGCCCCTCAAGAGGGGCATTTCAATAGGCGTGCATCACTTCGGTTCCCTTCGCTCACGCTGTCGATGCGGCAAGTGCCGCTTCGTCGTCGATTGTCGTGTCTGAACCAGATCGCCAGCCCGAGCGCCGGCAGGAGTGAAAACCATGTCCATCCCCTCTTCCCGCCGCTTCGTGCTGGCGGCCTCCGCGGCCCTTGGCTTCTCGTCCGCCGCGCGCGGCCAGACGCCGCCCGCCGTGGTGCTGACCAACGTCTCGTACGATCCGACGCGCGAGCTCTACCGCGCGCTCGACGAGGATTTCTCCAGGAGCTGGCAGGCCAGCACCGGCCAGAAGGTCACCATCCGCACCAGCCACGGCGGGTCGGGCAAGCAGGCCCGCGCGGTGATCGACGGCCTGGAGGCCGACGTCGTCACGCTCGCGCTGGCCGGCGACATCGACGCCATCGCCCGCGCGTCCAGGCGCATCCCGCTCGATTGGCAGAGGCGCCTGCCGAACAACTCGGCACCCTACACCTCGACCATCGTGTTCGTGGTGCGCAAGGGCAACCCCAAGGGCATCAAGGACTGGCCCGATCTCGCCCAGCCCGGCGTCTCCATCATCACGCCCAATCCCAAGACCTCGGGCGGCGCACGCTGGAACTATCTCGCCGCCTGGGCCTACGAGCTCGACCGCACCAAGGGCGACCAGGCCGCGGCGCAGAAGTTCGTCGCGACCCTCTACAAGAACGTGCCGGTGCTCGATTCGGGCGCCCGCGGTAGCACTACCACCTTCACCCAGCGCGGCGTGGGCGACGCCCTGATCGCCTGGGAGAACGAGGCCTTCCTGTCGCTGCAGGAGTTCGGCGCCGACAAGTTCGAGATCGTCGTGCCACCTTTCTCGATCCTCGCCGAGCCGCCGGTCGCGCTGGTCGACGCGGTGGTCGACAAGCGCGGCACGCGCAAGGTCGCCGAGGCCTATCTCAACTACCTCTACTCGCCCTCGGCGCAGAAGATCATCGCCAAGAACTTCCACCGGCCGTTCAAGCCGGAGTTCGCCGATCCCACCGACCTAGCCCGCTTCCCGAAGATCCGGCTGGTTACGATCGACCAGGTGTTCGGCGGCTGGACCAAGGCGCAGGCCACCCACTTCGCCGACGACGGCGAATTCGACCGTCTCTACAAGCCGGCCGGGGCGGCCACGCGATGAGCCTCGCCGCCGGATGGGCACTTCCGGCGATCCCGAAGCCCAGCGCTCTGCCGGGCTTCGGGATCACGTTCGGCCTCACCGTCAGCTACCTCTCGCTGGTCGTGCTGATCCCGCTGGCGGTGCTCGTGTGGCGCGCCAACGGGCTCGGCCTCGACGGCCTCTGGCGGATCGCGACGGCGGCGCGCGTGCTGGCGGCCCTCGAGACCAGCTTCGTGATCTCTGCCCTCGCCGCCCTGGTGAATGCCCTGTTCGGCGTGATCGTCGCCTGGGTCCTGACCCGCTACAGCTTCCCTGGCCGACGGATCCTCGACGCCGCCGTCGACCTGCCGTTCGCCCTCCCGACGGCCGTCGCCGGTATCGCCCTGGCGGCACTGTATGCACCGAACGGCTGGATCGGCAGCCTGTTCGCACCGTACGGCATCAAGATCGCCTTTACGCCGCTCGGCATCTTCATCGCCCTGGTCTTCATCGGCCTGCCGTTCGTCGTGCGCACGGTGCAGCCGGTGCTGCAGGATCTCGATCGCGAGTTCGAGGAAGCCTCGGCGACGCTCGGCGCGACCCGCCGGCAGACCGTGTTTCGCGTCGTGCTGCCCGCACTGCTGCCCGCGCTGTTGACGGGTATGGCCCTCGCCTTCGCACGCGCGGTCGGCGAGTACGGCTCGGTGGTCTTCATCGCCGGCAACATGCCGTTCAAATCGGAGATCGCGCCGCTGCTGATCGTCGCCAAGCTCGAGGAGTACGATTACGCCGGCGCCTGCGCGATCGCCGCGATCATGCTGGCGATCTCCTTCGCCGCGCTGCTCGCCATCAACCTGCTGCAGGCGCTGAGCCGCTGGAGGCTGGGCGATGCGTGATACGGCACTCACGGAAAACGCTGCCATCCGTTGGACGCTGATCGCGGCGACCGTCGGCTTCCTCGCCCTGTTCCTCGCCCTGCCGCTGCTCGCGGTGTTCAGCGCGGCGCTCAGCCGCGGCGTCACGGCCTATCTCGCCTCGTTCGACGATCCCGACACGCAGTCGGCGATCGGCCTCACCCTGCTCGTCGCGGCCATCGCGGTACCGCTCAACCTGGTGTTCGGCGTCTGCGCCGCCTGGTCGGTCGCGAAGTTCGACTTCCCCGGCAAGAGCCTGCTGGTCAGCCTGATCGACCTCCCCTTCTCGGTCTCGCCGGTCGTCTCGGGTCTGATCTACGTACTGCTGTTCGGCGCCAAGGGCGTTCTTGGTCCGCTTCTCGACGACTGGGACTTCAAGATCATCTTCGCCGTCCCTGGCATCGTGCTGGCGACGATCTTCGTCACCTTCCCTTTCATCGCCCGCGAGCTGATCCCGCTGATGCAGGAGCAGGGCACGGCGGAAGAGGAAGCGGCGCTGACGCTCGGTGCCTCGGGCCTGCGCACCTTCCTCACCGTCACCCTGCCCAATGTGCGCTGGGCCCTGCTCTACGGCGTGCTGCTCTGCAACGCGCGGGCGATGGGCGAATTCGGCGCGGTGTCGGTCGTCTCCGGCCACATCCGCGGGCTCACCAACACCATGCCGCTGCAGGTGGAGATCCTTTACAATGAGTACAACTTCGTCGCTGCTTTCGCCGTCGCCTCGCTACTGGCAGGACTTGCCCTCCTCACCCTGGTCGGCAAGTCCATCCTCGAATGGCGATACGGCGACGGGCTCTCCGCCGCCCGCCGGCACTAACCGGTCCACCGAAGCCGTCGGCATCACCGCGGAGGCGCTCGGCAAGAGCTTCGGAAGCACCGTCGCCGTCGATGCGCTCGATCTCGCCGTGACGCCAGGCGAACTGCTCGCACTGCTCGGCCCCTCGGGCTCGGGCAAGACCACACTGCTGCGGCTGGTCGCCGGCCTGGAGACGCCGACCAGCGGCCGCATCCTGTTCGGCGGCGAGGACGCCACGCATCTTCCCGTGCGCGAGCGTCGCGTAGGCTTCGTCTTCCAGCATTACGCGCTGTTCAAGCATCTGAACGTCGCCGAGAACGTCGCCTACGGCCTGCGCGTGCGCCCACGCGCGACGCGACCGTCGGACAGGGAGATTCGCCGCCGCGTCGGCGAGCTGCTGGAGCTGGTGCAGCTCGGCGCCCTTGGCCGCCGCGCGCCGGCACAGCTCTCGGGCGGCCAGCGTCAACGGGTAGCGCTCGCCCGCGCCCTCGCGGTCGAGCCGCGCGTGCTGCTGCTCGACGAGCCGTTCGGCGCGCTCGACGCGCAAGTACGGCGCGACCTCAGGCGCTGGCTGCGCGAGTTGCACGACCATACCGGCCACACCACGCTGTTCGTGACCCACGACCAGGAAGAAGCGCTGGAGCTGGCTGACCGGGTGGCGATTCTGAACAAGGGCCGCATCGAGCAGATCGGCACGCCGGATGAATTGCTCGACAGGCCGGCGACCGTCTTCGTGGCGGGCTTCGTCGGCGAAGCCGTGCGGCTTCCCGTCGAGCTGGGCGATAGTACCGTCCGCATCGGATCGCAGGTGATCGCGCTGACGCACGGCTTGCCTGCCGGCAGCGGCGCCCTGTTCGTGCGACCGCACGACTTTGTCCTTGCCGACCCGGTCCACACTGATCAACTGGACGCCACGGTCATCTCCATGCGACGCCGCGGCTCGGTGCGACGCCTCGAGCTCGCCTTCGATAACGGCCTGCCGACGGTGGAAATCGAGATCCCCCTCGAGTCGAGTGCGGCGCGCAAGGGCGAGCGAATTGCGCTGCGCCTCGTCACACCGCGGCTGTTCGCGTCATGATCTCGGTGTTCGACCTTCAACGCCGCCTGGAGCACGCGTCGCCCTCCCCCGCCTCGCCCAGCCACGTGCTGGCCGCGTCGCTCCGCGAGCTCTTTCCCGGCCGCATCGCGGTGGTGTCCTCGTTCGGCGCCGAGTCAGCCGCATTGCTGCATCTCGTGTCGGCAATCGACCGGACGACGCCAGTGCTGTTCATCGACACCGGCCGGCACTTCCCCGAGAC
>DASXQC010000606.1:0-1644 GCA_036493235.1 Reyranella sp. | reverse complement strand
TCCAGCACCTGCTTGACCTTGTCGTTGTTCTTCACCGTGATGTTGCCCTTGGCGTCCATCAGCTCGGCACCGTAGGCGAGGAACAGCGCGCCGACCCATTGGTTGGTGTCGGTGGTGTTGCCGAGCGGCAGGCCGAAGCCGTGCCCGGCCTTCTGCGTCTTCTCGGCCGCGGCCAGGAAGGCATCCCAGGTCCAGCTCGCATCATTCGGTGCCTTGCCGAACGGATAAAGCGCCTGGTAGTCGACTCCGGCATACTCCTTCAGCATGTCGAAGCGTGCGGTGCAGCCGAGCAGCAGCGTTCCACGGGTCATCGGCACGCCGAGCCAGCGGCCCTCGTACTTCCCGAGATATTCTACGGCCGGATCGATCCCGCCGTTCTGGGCGACGACCTGCTTGACGACGTCATCGTGGTTGTCGAGCGCCGCATTGAACTGCGCCGGCTCCCAGTTGGTGAACTCCATGATGTCGTGGCCGGAGTGCGCCTGCGCCTCGACCGACAGTGTGAGCAGCAGCTTGTTGCCCTGGCTGGTGATGTAGTCGACCTTGACGTCGACCTTCTCCTTGTCGGCCCATTCCTTGATGATGGTCGACTGGACTTCGTTGGCGCCGGGTACCCAATGGTCCCACAGACCGATGGTCAGGCTCCCGGCGGCGTTTGCGCTGCGCACGAAAGGCGCAGCAAGGCCGAGGGCAACACCTCCGGCCACGACTCCACGACGCGTAACAACGCTCTTCTGCGGCATAGGACGTTCTCCCTGTTAAGGAACGCTTTTTTTGCAGACGCGACTGAACGCTTACGGATTTTTGCTTGATCGTATTCGTAGGAACCGCGCGACAGCGGTTCCGGACGCTTGTGCTCTTACAGCGCGCGAAGCCTAGTCGAAGGCCCGTGGCATTGCCAGTGAATCACGCCGCCTCGCGCCGGCAGAGGCAGGACGCCCGCACCGGCGTGTCGGCCCGGGCCTGGGCGAGGTCGAGCCGGCCCTTGATCAAGGGCGCCTCGAGCGTGTCGCCGCGCCGGACCAGGCATTCGTGCAGGCCATGCAGGGCCCAGACATTGTCCGGATGCCAGGCGGCGCGGCTGATGCTCGGATCGAAGCCGAGATCGGCGCGATAGACCGCCTCGGCCTCGGCGAGATGGTTCTGCTCCAGCAGCAGCGCGCCCAGCGCATGGCGCGTCGGCTGCATCCAGCCCCACGGCTCGTCGTACGGCAGCGCATCCTCGAGCTCGACCGAGCGGCGCAGATGGGCGAACGCCTTGTCGAAGTTGCCGCGGCGATATTCGAGCTCGCCGTCCAGCATCTCGGTCGCGATCGCCAGCATGTCGACGACGGTGTTGTTGTGCAGGCGGCGCGTGTCGGGCACGCGCGCCTTGGCTTCGAGGAAGGCCGCCTTCGCCTTCTCCGCCGCGGCGATCTCGCCCAGCACCGAATGGGCGAGCCCCTTGGCGTAGAGCGTCATCGCCGTGGTGGTGCAATAGAGGTCAGGGTCCTTGGGCAGCTCCTGGGCGATGATCTCGCGCCACTTGCCGAAGCGCACCAGCACGTGCTGCTTCACCGCCAGGTAGCTCTCCAGGAAGTCGGCCATCGGCGGCGACGGCACGCGCAGCAGCGCCTCCGGCGTGGTGTCGATCAGCTCCTGCGC
>DASXQC010000605.1:0-1983 GCA_036493235.1 Reyranella sp. | reverse complement strand
GTCTGGGTCAGCAGCTCGATGATGTTCTTGAGCACCGTCGGCACGGTGATGAACTTGGTGACACGGTATTCCCGCAGGTTCGCCAGCACCACGTCAGGCGTCGGCGGCCGCCGTTCGAGCACCACCGTCGCGCCCCAGTAGAGCGGGATCAGCAGTCCCGGCCACAGGCCGTGGGTGAAATACTTCTTCGAGGTCGCGAACACCACGTCGGCGGCGGTGTATTCCCAGAACCGGCCGTGACGTTCGGGGACCAGCAGAAAGTCATACGCAAGGTGCGTGATGCCCTTGGCGGTGCCGGTGGTACCGCCGGAATAGAACATGTAGGTGACGTCGTTAGCGTGCCGCAAATGCGGCTCGGCGCCGCCGGTACCCGTTGCGATCATCGCCTGAAGGTTGATGAGCCTCTGGTGAGGGAAATGATGGGCCAGGTCGAACGAGACCTCGCCGCGCACGATAATCGTCTTCAGCGACCGGGGGATTTCTCTTGCAACATCGACAAGCTTCGAAACCTGCTCGCCGTCGATGAACAGCGCCCGCACGGCGGTATCGGCGAGGAAATAGAGCAGTTCGCGCGCCTTGTAGAGGTCTGATACCACGACCGGAACGGCGCCGAGCCGGGCGGCAGCCAGCCACGTCGTGACGTAATCAAGACTGTCGGTGCCGAACAGCAGCAGCCTCGATTCAGGCTCAAGCCCGATCGAGCCAAGGCCAGCGGAATATTGCGCGATCAGCTTCGTCAGCTCGCCATAGGTGACGGACTGCCCGTCGGCGATAATCGCGGCCTTCGTTTCCACCAGCGTGCTGCGGTGGCGGCCAAGCAGCACGCCGATGGGGTCGATCGAGTCAGGAATCTCCGGATCGCGCCACGAATGCCATTCCGCGGAATAGATTTTTTCGTCGTACGGCGTGCGGGCGCGATCAAGCACTGTCGGAGCTCACTCGATGATCGCCACTGCGCGCGTCCAGCCGGCCGAGGCCGCGCCAACCTTGACCGGAAAGCAGCTCACCACAAAGCCTTTCGCCGGCAGCGCTTCGAGATTGTGAAGCTTCTCAAGGTGACAATAGCCGATCTCGCGCCCCGCCTTGTGGCCTTCCCAGATCAGGCTGGCGTCGCCGGTCTCGGCGAAGCGCTTGGCCGTATAGACGAACGGTGCGTCCCAGCTCCAGCCGTCGGTGCCGGTGACGCGCACGCCGCGTTCGAGCAGATAGAGCGTCGCCTCGCGGCCGAGCCCGCAGCCGGTATTGACATAATCCTGCTGGCCGTAGGTCGAGCCCGCACGCGTGTTGACCAGCACGATTTCGAGCGGCGACAGGCGATGGCCGATGCGATCGAGTTCGCTTTCGACATCGCGCGCGGTCGCGACATAGCCGTCGGCGAACTGGCGGAAGTCGAGCTTGATGCCCGGCTGCAGGCACCAGTCGAGCGGCACCTCGTCGATGGTGATGGCGCGCTGGCCGCGGTCCATGGTCGAGGCGTAGTGCCACGGCGCATCGATGTGGGTGCCGCTGTGGGTCGAGAGCTGCACCCTCTCGAACGCCCAGCCCTCGCCGTCGGGCAGGTCGGTTGCCTTCAGGCCCGGGAAAAATTTCATGAGGTCGCCCACGGTCTCGCGATGGGCCGAATATTCGATCTGCGGCCGCCCGGCGGGGTCGGGCGCGCCGCCGTTCTCCAGCCGGACCGACAAGTCGATGATCTGACGCGGCATCTTTATCACTCACCTCGCGCGACCACGGGGCCGCCATACCCATTATCCAATATCCGCGTGGCACTGTGCCAGACATTCCGGTCGGCTTGCCGCCCGGTCCTTGCGGATGCTACGGGGACTGCGCATTTTCATTGGGGACAAGGCCCATGGCGCAAAAGATCACGACCGGATACCGCGCGCTGGTCGATGCCGCCGAGCGCGAGATCGAGACCTTATCGGTCGACGACGCCCTCAAGCTGCATGGCCGCGACGACGTGGTTTTCATCGATCTCCGCGA
>DASXQC010000604.1:0-1598 GCA_036493235.1 Reyranella sp. | reverse complement strand
CGACCGCGTCGATTGGGAGCGCGCGAAGCTGGCCAACGCCGACTTGCGTGGGTCGAGCCTGTCCGGGCTCAATCTCGCGGTGCTGACCGACTATGCCGGCCTCAAGATCAGCGACAGCGAGCAGGCGGAGATCCTGGGTCGGCTGGGCGTCGAAGTGCACCCTTCTTCCTGAGGGAGTGAAATGAAGATCGTCGACATCAAGGCCTTCCCGACCTCGTTCCGGGTGCCGAAGGACAAGCAGGTGTCGCTCGGCATCGGCACCATGACCAAGCGCGACTGCGTGATGGTCAAGGTCACGACCGAGGACGGCATCGTCGGCTGGGGCGAGAGCCATCATGCGCGCGCGCCGGGCACGATCGGGCATCTCGTGAACACCACCCTGCGCGATCTCGTGCTGGGCATGGATGCCAGCGACACGGTCGGCATCTGGGCCAGGATCTACAAGATGCAGCTCGGTAGCCACGGCGCCGGCGCGGCCACGTCGATGGCGATGAGCGGTCTCGACCAGGCCCTGTGGGACATCAGGGGCAAGGCCATCGGCTGGCCGCTCTACAAGCTGCTGGGCGGCACCAACAAGGCTGTGCCGGCCTATGCCGGCGGCATCTCGCTCGGCTACCAGCCGCCCGATGCGCTGGCGGCTGAAGCCGTGCCGATGGTCGAGGCGGGCTACCGGGCGCTGAAGCTCCGGGTCGGCGACAACGTGAAGGCCGACATCGCGCGCATGACCGCCGTGCGCCGCCGCTTCGGCGACGACATCGTCCTGCTGACCGACGCCAACACCGGCTACAGCGTGGCCGACGTGCGCCAGGTCATGCCGGCGATGGACGAGCTCAACATCGCCTGGCTGGAGGAGCCGTTCCCGGCGCACGACCATCGCTCCTACGAACAGGCACGCGACTACGGCATCACGCCGCTCGCCGCCGGCGAGAACCACTACACGCGCTTCGAGTTCCACCGCGTGATCGAGGACGGGATCATCACCATCCTTCAGCCCGACCTTTCCAAGTCGGGCGGCGTCACCGAGGTGCAGCGCATCGCGGCGGCCGCGTCGATGTGGAAGCTGCCGATCCATCCGCATTCGTCGATGACCGGGCTGAACCAGGCAGTCTCGATCCACTTCCTCGCCGCGATCGACAATGGCGGTTACTTCGAGGCCGACCTGTCGGTCGCCAACCTTTTCCGCGACGAACTGGGTAGCGAGCCGTGGAAGATCGGCAAGGACGGCTGCGTCCTCCCGCTCGACAAGCCCGGCATCGGTGTGGAGATCGACGAGAAGTTCCTCGCCGCCCATCCGGTCATCGAGGGACCGGGGTATGTTTAGGCTATTCCTCCCCATTCAGATGGGGAGGTGCCCGCGTCTTACGCGGGATAGAGCATTTCACGCAAAGCGTGAAATGCTGACGCGCCACCTCCCCATATGAGTGGGGAGGGTTTGGGTTCTAAGCGGCCACGACCAGCGTCGACGCCAGCTGCCGCACGGACTTCACCATCGCCATGGCGACCAGCTTGCCGGTCTTGCGGTTCTCCTCGCTGACCGCGACGTCTTCCTTGAAGGTGAAATGGCCGAAGGCGCCGCGGGCTTCGAGCTCGACGATGTG
>DASXQC010000603.1:0-5503 GCA_036493235.1 Reyranella sp. | reverse complement strand
TTGCCAGGACCACAAGGTGAAGGTCGTGCCGCGCGGCGCCGGCACCTCGCTGTCGGGTGGCTCGATGCCGGTCGGTGACGCGATCCTGCTCGGCATGTCCAAGTTCAATCGCATCGTCGAGGTCGATTATGCCAACCGCTGTGCCCGCGTACAGCCGGGCGTGACCAATCTCGGCGTCACCAACGCCGTCCAGCATGAGGGCTTCTACTACGCGCCCGATCCCAGCTCGCAGATCGCCTGCTCGATCGGCGGCAACGTCGCGGAGAACTCCGGCGGCGTGCACTGCCTGAAGTACGGTCTCACCACCAACAACCTGCTCGGCCTCGAGATGGTGCTGATGACCGGCGAGGTGGTGCGGCTGGGCGGCAAGCATCTCGATTCCGGCGGCTACGACCTGCTCGGCTTGATGACCGGCTCGGAAGGCCTGCTGGGCGTCGTCACCGAAGTCACCGTGCGCCTGCTGCGCAAGCCCTCGACCGCGCGCGCCGTGCTGCTCGGTTTCCCGACCGAGGCGGGCGCGGCCGACTGCGTCGCTGCCGTCATCGCGTCGGGCATCATCCCGGGCGGCATGGAGATGATGGACAAGGATGCGGTGCAGTGCGCCGAGAACTATGTCGGTGCGGGCTATCCGCTCGATGTCGAAGGCCTGCTGATCGTCGAGCTCGACGGTCCGGCGGTCGAGGTCGACTACCTCGTGGCGCGCGTCGAGGAGATCGCCAAGGGGCGCGGCGCCACGACGGTGCGGGTCAGCCGCGACGAGCAGGAGCGTGTGCTGTTCTGGGCTGGCCGCAAGGCTGCGTTCCCCGCGGTCGGCCAGATCACGCCCGACTATATGTGCCTCGACGGCTCGGTGCCGCGCGGCCGGCTGGTCGAGGTGCTGGGCGAGATTCGCCGGATGAGCAAGACGCACGGCTTGCGGGTGGTGAACGTCTTCCATGCCGGCGACGGCAATCTCCATCCCTTGATCCTGTTCGACGCCAACGATCCCGGCGAGCTGCATCGGGCCGAGCAGTTCGGCGCCGACATCTTGCGCCTCTGCGTGCGAGTCGGCGGCGTGCTGACCGGCGAGCATGGCGTCGGCATCGAGAAGCGCGACCTGATGAATGTGCAGTTCACCGATACAGACCTCGACCAGCAGATGCGCGTGAAGTGCGCTTTCGATCCCGACCACCTGCTCAATCCCGGCAAGGTGTTCCCCAAGCTGCGCCGCTGCGCCGAACTCGGGCGGGTGACCGTGCACGACAACAATATCCCGTTCCCCGACATCCCGCGGTTCTGAGACGATGGCTGGCACGATCAAGCCGCGCGACGCAAAGGAGCTGCGGCAGGCGGTGGAATGGGCGCTCAGCGAGGGCATCATGCTCGACGTGCGCGGCAGCGGCAGCAAGCTCGACCTCGGAAAGCCGATGCATTGCGACCAGGTCCTCGATCTGTCCGGCGTGAGCGGCATCGTTGATTACGCGCCGGAAGAGCTGGTGGTCACTCTGCGCGCCGGCACGCCAATGCGCGAGGTCGAGGCGCTGCTCGCCCAGCGCAACCAGATGCTGGCCTTCGAACCACCCGATCTCGGCCCATTGCTCGGCCGCGCGCCGGGCGAGGGGACTCTGGTCGGCACGATCATGGGCAACTTCGCCGGCCCGCGCCGCCTCTCGGCCGGTGCCGCCCGCGATCACCTGCTGGGCTTCAGCGGCGTCAACGGCCGCGGCGAGGCGTTCAAGTCGGGCGGCCGGGTGATGAAGAACGTCACCGGCTACGACTTGTCCAAGCTGCTGGCGGGCTCCTGGGGCACGCTAGCGGTGCTCGACGAGGTCTCGGTCAAGGTCCTGCCGGCGCCAGACCAGACGCGCACCCTGCTGCTGCACGACCGCGACGACGAAGTCGCCGTGGCGGCGATGTGCGCCGCCATGGGCAGCCCTCACGAAGTCTCCGGCGCGGCGCATGTCGGCGATCGTACGGCGCTGCGCGTCGAAGGCGTCGCCCCGTCGGTCGAGGCGCGCCTGAAGGGCCTGCGCGATCTCTTCCCGGGTGCAAGGATGGAAGAGCTCGGCACGCTCGAATCCCGTGCCTTCTGGCGCGAGGTACGCGACGCCGTCCCTCTCGGCGCTGATCCTGACGATGCTGTCTGGCGCATCTCCTGCGCGCCGACCGACGGCGCCGCCGTCGTGGCACGCATCAAGGCGGCGCAGCCCTTCGCCAAGGCATTCTACGACTGGTCGGGCGGCCTGGTCTGGCTCGCGCTGCCGGCTCGCGACGACGCCGATCACCAGGTGGTGCGCGCCGGCCTCGCCGGCCATGCCACTTTGATCCGCGCCCCCGAGAAGGTGCGTGCCGCCGTTCCCGTCTTCCAGCCGCTGCCGCCGGCGCTCGCCGCGCTCAGCGCGCGCGTGAAGGAAAGCTTCGACCCGAAGGGGCTCTTCAACCCCGGCCGGGTGGTTGGCGCCTAACCGCTGCCGACGCTGTCGGTCACGCACTTCTTGGTGAAGCTGGTCTTCGCCGCACCGCTCAGCTTCTTGTCGGTCGCCTGGGTGTCGCACGCCTTCTGGGCGTCAGTCTCGCACTTCTTCATGAAACTGGTGAGTGCTGCGCCGGCGAGCTTCTTGTCGGACGCCTGCGCCTTGCACGAAGGTTTGATGTCGGGAGGCGAGGACGGGGTGCTCGTTTGGGCAAATGCCGCCCCGGCGAGCGCGACGCAAAGCACAGCGAGGGACATGGTCTTCATGTTCGGTCCTCCGAGCTTCGAACCGCTCTAGAGTTGCAGAAGCGGCGCCGCCAGGGTGTGTCATCGCTGTGTCAGGGCGCGCACCGGCCTTCCGAGCGCAGGGTTGCTTCAGCTAGGAGCCATCGATTCGCCGGGATCGATATATACAAGTGAGATGAGAGAAGTCACAGAAACCAGCGACCCAAATTAGGTAAAGTCCCCAAATAGGCTGGCTCAGAGGCAGGCGGAGTTTGTGAGGCTGATGGCACATATGGGTGAGTAGTTATCATCTGCGAACACGATGTACCGTGACTTGGAGGGTATCGTGTGGACGAGCATTAGCCATACCAATCGCAGTGAATGCCACTCTCGTCTCCGGTCGTGCCCGGCTCTACAACGACATACTGCGCGGCTTGGGCTGCGGCGTGTAATACCAAGACCAGCGAAAGTGCTGCTCATGGCACCGCTTGCGCTCTTGTGGGCCTCCATCCCCGCGCCGGCACAAGAGGTCGGGTTGGGCCGAACGCTTCCGAATATAGAGCGCACCCATACTGTTCGGCTCGGTTACCGCGAGGCCTCGCCGCCCTTCTCGTATCTCGACCAGTCTGGCCAGCCAATCGGGTACAGCATTGATCTATGCAAAGCGATTGTCGAGGAGATCGGGGCCGGGGTCCAATATGCCGATCTCAAGATCGACTACGTCAAAGTGACGCCGGAGACCCGTATCCCGGCCTTGCTTCACAACAAGATCGACCTTGAGTGCGGCTCGACCACGGCCAGTCCCGATCGTGCTCTTCGTGTCGCCTTCTCGCCCCTCGTGTTTATCGCGGGCACAAAGCTGATGGTGCCCAAAGCTTCACGGATCTCGGGCATCACTGACCTCAAGGGCATGACGGTCGTCGTGACCCGGGGTACGACCAACGAACATGCTGTCGCAGTCGCAGACAAGCAGCTCTCGCTGGGACTGGTCATCGTGGCGACGACAGACCACGAGCAATCCTACCAGCTGCTCGCCGACGGAAAGGCACAGGCTTTCATCACTGACGACATCCTTCTTTACGGGTTGATCGCCCGGCACAACGCACAGGAGAAGTTCAAGGTCGTGGGTGATTTCCTCAGTTATGAGCCTTACGGCATTATGTTCCGCAAGGGCGACGCGGAGCTAGCCGACGTGGTCCAGCGCACATTCCGCAAGCTCGCCACCAATCATGATTTGGTGCCGCTCTACCGAAAATGGCTCATAGACCGTCTACCTACCGGCGAGCGTCTGGACGTACCGCTGTCGGCAGAACTGGCACATATGTTCAGGATGCTCGACGAGAACAGCGTGGACAGCAACTAGACGAGTCGACAACGTCGACGGTCGAGATCTTCGCCGGTTTACGCGGCTCATGGGCAGTCCCAGACTTATTGGAGCACGTCCTAACCCGGCGGAAAGCGCTCGAACGTCGGCAACTCGTGCGCGCGTTCCATCCAGCCCAGGCGCTCGGCGACCTGGATATGAACCTGAGCCGGGATGGCGTTCGGGTCGTCATAGGTCCCGCTCTGGACGTCGATGATCCCGGGCAGCATCGTTTCGTTGACGTAGAAGAGGCCGGTTCCGCAGTCGGGGCAGAAATGCCGTCGGCCGTTCGCCGAGGACGCGTAGACCTTCGGCGCGCCCTTGGTGACCTTGACGGCGTCGGCACGATACATCGTCCAGCCGACCATCGGGGCGCCGGCGCTGCGCCGGCAATCGCTGCAATGACACAGCGCATGGGCGATGACCTCGCCCTGAACCTCGTAGCGAATCGCGCCGCAATGACATCCGCCGGTGATGATCATGTCGTCATTCTCCTGGGCCGTGTCGCCGATGTTTCATGGGTAACGTATCGAGGCCATTGGGCTCTTGTCGAGGATTGACGACGCAACTCAAAGTAGTCATCAGAATATGTGTGCAATCTGCTGAGCCATCCGATGCTTCAGCAGAAGGAGACCAGTAATGAGACAGTCAAATCGTCTACGCAGGCATGTCATGGCCGCTGCCGTCTTGTCGGCAAGTATGATCGCGACACCGGCGTTGGCCATCGAATTTCCGATCCATGCCAACGACCTCGTTCCCGGCGAGCGGATCTCCACCACCGTCCATGGCACGGGCGGCGGCCCGCAGACCGGCGCCCACGATTTGCTGCTCCAGCGCTGGATCGCCGACAACAACTGGTCGAGGCTGAAAGCCGGCCAGACCGATGAGTCGGTCAATTCCAACTACCTGATCTACAAGAAACCGGTCTACGCGATGGCCGGCGGCACGGTGATCGGCTGCTGGCGCAATGCGCCGGAGAACAGCGGTCACAACCAGCGTCCCGAGGTGCTCGGCTCCAAGAAGATCCTGCTCCAGGGCAACCACCTGTGGATTCAGCAGGCGGACGGCAACATCGCGCTCTATGCCCATGCGCCCACCGGCGACATCCCGGCCAGCCTGTGCCCGCACAACGCCGAGTTCCTGACTGGCACCGCGCTGGGCGGCCCGGTGCCGACGCAGCCCGAGGCGACGGTCACCGGCGGTGCCACCGTCACCGCCGGGCAGCTGCTCTATCATGTCGGCAACTCCGGCAACTCCAGCGAGCCGCATCTGCATGTCCATCTCGTCAACGCGTCGAACGCTTGGCAGCCGATGAAGTTCGCCCGTGGCATGACGACTCCGTTCAACAACGGCACCGCGAGCCTAAACGGGCCCTGGACGAGACTGCAGGGCAACGCCTTGCCGATGGCGTCGATCCTCGTCTGGCCGCCGCATCCGGTCGGCAACTGGACGTACAACGGCAT
>DASXQC010000602.1:0-5938 GCA_036493235.1 Reyranella sp. | reverse complement strand
TCGCCCTGGGCGCCGTAGCCCTGGCTCTCGCTCGAATCGCTCTGGTCGTCGCCGGTCTCGTTCGACTGGCCGTCGGCGTTCTCCTGGTCCTGGCTGTCTTCCTGGTCCTCGTCCTGCAGGTCCGACGATTCGTCGCCGAGCTTGAGGTCGCGGATCAGTTGGCGCGCGGCGCGCGCGAAGGCCTCCTGGTTGCCGAGCGTCTCCTTGAGCTTCTGGAAGTCGCGGCCGGCGGCAGCCTCGATGTCGGCCCGCCACATGTCGACCATCGCCTTGGCCGATTCGGGCGGCGTCGCGCCCAAGAGCTGCTCGCGTGCGATCAGGCTGATCACGTCGGCGATCGGCGCATCGTCCTTGTTCTTGACCCGGGCATGGCCGCGCTGGTCGGAGCGCTGGCGCCACAACGCCGACAGGTTGTCGGCGACACCCGCCATGCGGCGCGCGCCCAGCGCCTCGACGCGGACCTGCTCGACCGCCTCGAAGATCGTCCGGGCGGTCTCGCCGCGCGGCACGCGGCGCAGGTGCATCTTGCGATCGTGGTGGCGCAGCTTGAGCGCCATCGAATCGGCTTCGCCGCGCACCCGGCTGACGTCCTCGACCGGAAGGTCGCGGGCCGGCACCGTGATGCGCGCCTCCTGCCCGAGCAGCGAGCCGCCGTCGGGCACGAACGAGACGTTGACGTCCTTCTTCGAGATCGCCCGCATCGTGGTCGCGGTGACCCGGCGGAACTCCTCGAGCGGCGTAGTGTCCTTGGCCATCAGGCCCTCTTAATGCAGCTTGCCGCCCTTGCCGCTCGACGGAGGAAGCTCCTTGCCGAAGCAGCGCTGGTAGTACTCGGCGAGCGTCGAGCGCTCGACCTCGTCGCACTTGTTGAGGAAGGTAAGGCGGAAGGCGAAGCCGATGTCGCCGCCGAAGATGCGCGCGTTCTCGGCCCAGGTGATCACCGTACGCGGCGACATCACGGTCGAGATGTCGCCGGCGATGAAGCCCGCGCGGGTGAGGTCGGCCAGCGCCACCATCGCCGAGATGATCTTGCGACCATCGTCGGTGTCGTAGGTTGGCGTCTTGGCGGCGACGATGTTCACTTCCTGGTCGTGCGGCAGGTAGTTCAGGGTGGTCACGATCGACCAGCGGTCCATCTGGCCCTGGTTGATCTGCTGCGTGCCGTGATAGAGGCCGGTCGTGTCGCCCAGGCCGACGGTGTTGGCCGTCGAGAACAGGCGGAACGACGGGTGCGGATGGATCACCTTGTTCTGGTCGAGCAGGGTGAGCTTGCCGTCGACCTCGAGCACGCGCTGGATCACGAACATGACGTCGGCGCGGCCGGCGTCGTACTCGTCGAACACCAGGGCGGTCGGGTTCTGCAACGCCCACGGCAGGATGCCCTCGCGGAACTCGGTGATCTGCTTGCCGTCGCGCAGCACGATCGCGTCCTTGCCGATCAGGTCGATACGGGAGATATGGCTGTCGAGGTTGACGCGCAGGCAGGGCCAGTTGAGGCGCGCTGCGACCTGCTCGATATGGGTCGACTTGCCGGTGCCGTGGTAGCCTTGGACCATCACACGTCGGTTGAACGAGAAGCCGGCGAGGATCGCCATCGTGGTGTCATGGTCGAAGAGGTATGCTTCATC
Source organism: Reyranella sp. (assembly GCA_036493235.1). Classification (GTDB taxonomy): domain Bacteria; phylum Pseudomonadota; class Alphaproteobacteria; order Reyranellales; family Reyranellaceae; genus Reyranella. The sequence continues at coordinate 4,310 of DASXQC010000602.1, read as the reverse complement.
CATCACCGGGACATGCTCCGAGGCGGCGCTGAAGGCCGGGACCTCCATGTCGGTGTCGATGCCGAACAGCTGGCGAGCGGAAACCTTGATATCCGGCATGCCCGAGACGTTCTGCTGGGCCGCGGTTGTCGTGGAAGCCATCACGTGTCCTACAATACAAAGCCCGCCAAATTGCGGGCCGTAGGCCATAGTCGCAGGCCGGTTTGTGCATCGCAAGCGACCAATTGCCGGGGCTGCCCTGAACAGGGCTAATCACTCCGTGGGCAGGTGCTCCGATGCCCGCAGGGTGGAATAGGCGGCGTTGATTTCCTTGAGCTTCTCTTCCGCCTCCCGGGCCCCGCCATTGGCATCGGGATGGTGGATTTTGACCAATTCCTTGTAACGAGATTTCACGGTCGCCCGTGTCAGCGGCCATGAAAGTTCAAGCACTCCCATCGCGTTGCGTTCAGCGGGCGTGAGTTGCTCGCTGCCATCCATCTTGGGCGCCGGCCGCTCGAACAGGCCGGCTTCGTTGCTGAGATCGAGCGGATCGTGGAAGCGCGGCCCGTTGGCGCGCCGGCCGCCGAGCGGCCAGACCGGGCGGCGCCAGGTCGTGTCGGCCCGGATGTGTTGCTCGATCGCGCTGGCGTCGAGGCCGGCGAAGTAGTCCCATTTCTTGTTGTACTCGCGGACATGCTCGAGACAGAACCAGCGGTGCTGGTCGAGCCGGTCGCGCGCGTAGGGCGCCTTGTACTCGCCATGCAGGCGACAGCCCGGTGCCTCGCAGACCCGTTCAAAGGTCTGCACGCCTTCCGTCGTCAGAGGTTTGGCTCGCCGTCGCGCCATCGGAATAATATGTGTTCAACGCACAACACGGGCAAGAGAGGCAAGCGATGGGCGCTGTCGCAAACGCGATTGACAACAAGCTTAGGACACGGTTCGAGCCGATCCGGCTTTCGGTCGAGGATGAATCTTCGCAGCATCGAGGCCATGCGGGCCATCGTGAAGGTGGAGAGTCTCACTTCCGTGTCGAAATCGTGTCGGCTGCGTTCGAAGGCAAAACCCGCGTCGCGCGCCAACGCCTGGTCTACGAGGCCCTGAAGGACGAGTTCGCCGCCGGCCTCCACGCGCTCGCCCTGACGACCCTGACGCCGGGCGAAGACAAGTAATGTCTTTCTCCTCTCCCCCTAACGGGCCCCTGGCGGGGGGAGAGGAACATGATTCGTCAGCCGTCGAGCTCGATTTCCTTGTTCTTCGCAGCGTCGCGCACGGCGTCGGCGTCGGGGCCGGTGTAGAACTGCGGCACCCAGCGCTTCGTCACCTCGCCGTCGGACGCCCAGGCGTGGCAGTTGTCGAGCATGTGCGGCTTGCGCTGGGGCTTCGACGGATCGTGCGGCTTGGCGGGCTTGCCGATCTTGAGGCGATGCGCGTTCGACAGTTCCTGGACCTTCTTCGAGCCCGCGGTCTGGAACGCCGTCGTCGCTACCGGCCCCAGCAGCTCGACGAGATGGGTGCAGCCGTGCACGCCGCCCAGGCGCTCGCGCACGGCACGAGTGAAGCCGGCGCCGATGCGCAGCCCGATCAGCTTCTTGAAGTTGGGCGTGATGCCGCTGCAGATGCGGTAGGGCGAGCTGTCCGTCACCGCCTCGACATCGACGATGGTGAAGCGGTGATCGAGCGTGAGGCGGATCGACATGTCGTGCACGAGGTCGCCGGGCCCGAGCGGCCCGCGCCATTCGTTGGCGTGCTCGTAGGTCTTCTCGTCGGTGATCCGGCCCTCGATGTCGAACAGCCCGTCGTCGCGGTAGAAGCCCTGGCAGGTGACCTTGCGCGTATGCAGATGCTGTCGCCCAACCGGCGGCGAAAGCGGCATGATGGAACCTCTCGGAAAGCGGTCAGAAGGGCCTGCCCGACAGGCCCTATTGGGCGGCCTGTATGGCGGCCGGCGGTACGATTCGCAACTCGGCGATTCGGGTGCCTTCGCGCTTCAGAATTTCAAATCTGAAGCCGTAAAATGCATAAACTTGCCCGACTTCGGGGATCCGCCGGGCCTCGTGCAATACCAGGCCGGCGATGGTGATGGCCACGTCTTCTGGCAGCTGCCAGCCGAACTCGCGGTTGAGGTCGTGGATCGCCACGTCACCCCGGGTGATCATGCTGCCGTCGTCGCGCTTGATGACGCCGCGGCGGATCGCGTCGTGCTCGTCCTCGATGTCGCCGACGATCTCCTCGATGATATCCTCGAGGGTGACGATGCCGCGCAATGCGCCGTACTCGTCGACTACGATGGCGAAGTGCTCGTGGCGCTCGCGGAATGCCTCGAGCTGGTCGAACAGCACCGTCGACTCGGGAATGAACCAGGGTGGCGTCATGACCTCTTCGATCTTGACGTCCGCCGGGCCGCCCGCGGCGCGCACCGCGCGGAACAGGTCCTTGGCGTGCATCACGCCGATCACGTTGTCGGGCTGGCCGCGGTAGAGCGGGATGCGGGTGTAGGGCGCCTCCAGCATCTGCGCCACGATCGAATCGTTGGGCTCGCCGGCGTCGATCAGCGCCACGTTGCCGCGATGGGTCATGACGTCGCCGACCGTGCGATCGCCGAGATCGAGCACGGAGCGCAGCATCGCCTTCTCGGCCGGTGCGTCCTCATCCGTGGCGCCCGTGCCATGCATCTCGATCGCGCCGCGCAGCAGCTCGTCATGCTCTTCCGCGTCGTGCGTACGGTCGATTTTGACGCCCATGGCCGAGAGGAAGACGCGGCTGATCCAGGCGACCGCGCGCGCCGAGGGGCCGAGCAGCGTCAGGCTGAACAGGATCGAGGGCGCGAGCGCGAGCGCCATGCGGTCGGCCCGCAGCAGCGCCCAGGTCTTGGGCATCACCTCGGCGAACACGACGACCAGGATGCCAACGATCACCGTCGCATAGACGACACCCGCGGCGCCGAAGACCTCCGTCAGCACGGCAGTGGTGAGCGAGGCCGACAGGATGTTCATCACGCTGTTGCCCAGCAGGACGGCGCTCACCGCCTCGTCCTTGCGCCCGAGCAGGCGGTTCACCTGGATCGCGCGCTTGTTGCCCTGCTGCGCCAGCCGATGCATGCGCGGTGGCGACGCACCGGTGATCGCAGTCTCCGCCGCCGACATGTAGGCGCCGAGCGCCAGGCACAGCACGACCGCCGGGGCCGCTACCCAGAGCGGCAGGTGGAAGGCGATGTCGTGTTCCATAGGGTGTTAGATAGGGTGTTAGATGGGGTGCTAGGCGGCGATCGCCCGGTCGAGCAGGCCGTGCAGCGCCGTCTCGTCGACCTGGCGAGTCACGAACGCCTTTCCGATGCCGCGCGCCACGATGAAGGTGAGCTTCCCCGCCTCGGCCTTCTTGTCGCCGCGCATGTGCTCGATCAGCTTGCCGGCGTCCCACGAACGATGGTTGTCGCCGCCGATGGCGCGCAGCCGCACCGGCAGGCCGACCGCCGCGAGGTGCTTGCGCACGCGCAACGCGTCCTCGGCTGGGCAGAGGCCGAGCTGCGCCGATAGGTCGAAGGCGAGCGCCATGCCGGCGCCGACCGCCTCGCCGTGCAGCAGCTCCGGTCCGAAGCCGGTTTCGGCTTCGAGCGCGTGGCCGAAGGTGTGGCCGAGATTGAGCAGGGCCCGCAGGTCGGTCGTCTCGCGCTCGTCGGCGGCGACGATGCGGGCCTTGGCGCGGCAGCTCTGCTCGATTGCATAGGTGCGTTTGGCCGGGTCGCCCGCCAGCACGGCGCTGCCATTCTGCTCGCACCATGCCCAGAAATCCGGATCGTCGATCAGCCCGTACTTCGCGACCTCGGCATAGCCCGCCAGCAACTCGCGCCGGGGCAGGGTGTCGAGCACCCCGGTGTCGGCCAGCACCAGCCGCGGCTGGTAGAATGCGCCGATCAGGTTCTTGCCGTGGCGCGTGTTGATGCCGGTCTTACCGCCGACCGAAGAGTCGACCTGCGCCAGCAAGGTGGTCGGGATCTGCAGGAAGTCGACGCCACGCAGCAGCGTTGCTGCGGCAAAGCCGGTGAGATCGCCGATCACGCCGCCGCCCAGCGCGACCAGTGTCGTCTTGCGGTCGGGCCGCTGATCGAGCAACGCGTTCATCAGCTCGCCGAACGAGTCGAACGACTTGCTGCTCTCGCCGGCCGGCAGGACGGCAAGCGACGCCTCGATGCCGGCATTCTTGAAGGAGTGATAGACGCGCGCGCCATAGAGCGGCGCCACGGTCTCGTCGGTCACAACTATGACTCGCCGTGACGGCAGGAGGCCCGCGCTAAATTCGCCGACGCGATCGATCAGGGCAGGGCCGATCACGAT
>DASXQC010000601.1:0-11579 GCA_036493235.1 Reyranella sp. | reverse complement strand
CCCCTATTTCGCGTTGGACATCTTCAGGATCAGCTTCCAGTGCTCGTCGCTCACCGGCACGACCGACAGGCGCGACTGGCGCACCAGCTTGAACTCCTTGAACGTCGGATCGGCCTTGATATCGGCGAGCGTCACAGGCTTCTTCACCGGCTCGACCGCCGCGACATCGACGGTGACGGCCTTGCCCGCCTTGTCGGTCGGATCGGGATAGGCCGTCTTCACCACCTTGGCGATGCCGACGATCTCCTTGCCCTCGTTGGAGTGATAGAAGAAGCAGAGCTCGCCCACCTTCATGGCCGACAGATTCATCGCAGCCTGCGGATTGCGGACGCCGGTCCACGACGTCTTCTTCTCCTTCACGAAGTGGTCCCACGAATAGACCGAGGGCTCGGACTTGATGAGCCAATGCGCCATGTCACTCCCCTTGTCTCGTCCGGGCTATTCGCCCTCTCGTCTCAGCGGACGCGCCAGCAGGCCGCGGATCGTTGCATCGAGGTCCGCGCCGCCGTGCAGGATAGCATCGACCGCCGCGCAAATCGGCATCTCGATGCCGTGCCGCGCCGCACGCGCCAGCACCGCCGGCGCAGTCGCCTCGCCCTCGACCACCTGGCGCCGGCCCCGCATGTAGTCGGCGAGCGCCGTGCCCTTGCCCAACGCCAGGCCGAGCGAACGATTGCGCGACAGAGGCCCGTGGCAGGTCAGCACCAGGTCGCCGAAGCCGCTAAGGCCCGTCAGCGTCTCGAGCTCCGCGCCCATCGCCTGGCCGAGCCGCGCCATCTCGGCGAAGCCGCGCGTCACCAGGGCTGCAGCGGCGTTGTGGCCCAAGCCCCGGCCTTCGACGATGCCGGCGGCGATGGCGAGCACGTTCTTGGCGGCGCCGCCCAACGCCACGCCCAGCACGTCGTGGCTCCAGTAGGGTCGGAACGCGCCCGCCGCCAGCGATGTCGCCAATGACTGGCCGAGCGTGGGATCCCAGGTGGCGATGCTGACCGCCGTCGGCAGGCCGCGGATCGCCTCCTCGGCAAAGCTCGGCCCCGACAGCAGCGCCACCGGCCGCTTGGGCTGCACCTGCTCGAACACTTCCGGCATCAGCAGGCCGGTCGCGGCCTCGATGCCCTTGGCGCAGATCACCACCGGGCTGTTGCCCGGCAGGCGCGCCGTCAGTTCGCGCACCGCCTGCGCCGGACAGACCAGCAACAGCACGTCGCACGCGCCGAGTTCGTCGAGGTTTGCCGCCGCCGTGATCCCGGCGTCGAGCGGCATGTCCTTGAGATAGACCGGGTTGGCACGCTCGGTCGCGATTGCTTTCGAGATCGACGGATCGCGCGACCACAGGGTCACGTCGCGGCCGGCGCGGCGCGCGAGGCAGGCGAGCGCCGTGCCCCACGCGCCGCCGCCAACGACGCCAATGTGCGCGGCTTCGGCCATCACAGACTCAGATTGAAGGCGACCGAGATCCGCGTGGCGTTGCCCCTGTACGGCCGGACCTGGTGCAGGATCCAGGCCGGGAACAGCACCATCCGGCCGGCCTTGGGCACCACCACCTCGTTGGCGCCGACCGACAGCCCCCCCGGCACGTTGAAGGCGAGCTGCGGGGCATACATCGCCACGCCGGGCGCGCGCGGATCCATGAATTCGAGCTCGCCGCCGAGCGAAGTGTCGGCGCCGATACCGCCGTCATCGACGTAGTAGACGCCCGACCAGAAGCTGCCGGGATGCGAGTGGAACTCGTTGCCGTGGCCGGCGCGGTTGACGTTGGCCCACATGTTGGACTTCCAGGAAATCGACAGCGCCTCGCCCGAACGATTGCAGGTCACCCGGTTGGCGGCATTTTTCCCGAAGGCGATCAGCCTGACCGCCGGCATGCCGCCCCACTTCTCCATGTCCCAGCTCGACTGCCAGCCGCCGAAGTTCGAATGCTCGGTGCCCTTGTCGGTCTTCTCCTGGCGCTCGATCACCGCCTTCAGATCGGCATTGAGCGCAGCGCTGTTGGGGAGATCGAAGTGGATGATCGGCGTCGGAAACATCGCAAACACGTGGAAGTCGTCGCTCATGTCCCCTCTCCTCCGGCGGCCTCGAGCGGCCAGCGCGGGCGCGGCGCGAAATCGAGCGCATCGACCATGCCGCGCCGCAGCCGCTCGATGCCTGCCCAGGCGATCATCGCGCCATTGTCGGTGCAGAATTTTATCGGCGGCGCGACGAGGCGGACACCGAGTCCTTCGAGCCGGCCGCGCAGATAGGTATTGGCTGCGACGCCGCCTGCGACGACCAACGTGTCGCTCGGTGCCAAGGCCAACGCATTGCTGCAGCGATCCACCAGCACGTCACCGACCGTGCGCTGGAACGAGGCGCAGAGATCGGCAATCGCCCGCGGGTCGTCCTTCGGGAGCTTCTCGACCGCCTGGCGCACCGCGGTCTTGAGGCCGGAAAAAGAGAAGTCGCAACCGGGCTTGCGCCACATCGGCCGCGGCAGCTTGAAGCGCTGGGTGTCACCGCCCTTCGCCGCCCGCTCGACCGCCGGTCCGCCGGGGAAGCCGAGGTTCAGGAGCTTGGCGGTCTTGTCGAAACATTCACCCGCCGCGTCGTCGATCGTCGTGCCGAGCCGCGTGAAGTCACCCGGCCCGCGCACCGTCAGGAGCTGGCAATGGCCGCCGGACATCAACAACAAAAGGTAGGGAAATTCGACCTCCTCGGTCAGCCGCGCCGACAAAGCGTGGCCCTCGAGATGGTTGATCGCCAGGAACGGCTTTTCGTGCGCGAAGGCGATCGCCTTGGCGGTCATCACGCCGACCATCACACCGCCGATCAGGCCCGGGCCGCCGGTCGCGGCGATGCCGTCGAGGTCGCCCAGCGCCAAGCCGGACTCGGCCAGCGCCTGCTCGACCAAGCCGTCGATGCGCTCGAGATGGGCGCGCGCGGCGATCTCCGGCACCACGCCGCCGAAGCGGCGGTGCTCGGTGAGCTGACTGTAGACCACGTTCGCGAGGAGGCGGCCAACCGGCCGGTCCGTGGCGGCATCCGCCTCCACGATGGCCACCGCCGTCTCGTCACAACTGGTTTCGATACCCAGGACGCGCATGGCTGCCTTCTAGCCTCCGGAGGGTGTGTAGGCTAGAGCAGCGCCATGGCTTCCCTCCTCCGCCTCGGCACGCGCGGCAGCAAGCTGGCGCTGACCCAGACCGGCCTTGTCCGCGACGCGCTCGCCCAAGCGATTCCCGCCCTCGCCGCGCCCGATGCCATCGAGATCGTCACCATCCGGACCACCGGCGATCAGATCCAGGACCGGCCGCTGTCCGAAGCGGGCGGCAAGGGCCTGTTCGTGAAGGAGATCGAGGAGGCGCTGCTGTCGGGCCGCATCGACGGCGCCGTGCACAGCATGAAGGATATGCCGACCGCGCAGCCCCCCGGTCTGGTGATCGCCGCCTTCCTGCCGCGCGAGGATGCGCGCGACGTGCTGATTGCGGGCGACGTCGCACGCATCGCTGATCTGAAAAAAGGTGCGGTCGTCGGCACCGCCGCCTTGCGCCGCAAGGCGCAACTCCTGTTCCACCGGCCCGACCTGCAGATCGTCACACTGCGCGGCAACGTCGACACCCGACTGGCCAAGCGCGAGCGCGGCGAGGTCGAGGCGACCCTGCTGGCGATGGCCGGCCTGAAGCGGCTCGGCCTCACCATCGGCACGCCGGTGCCGGAAGGCGAGATGCTGCCCGCGGTCGGCCAGGGCGCCGTCTGCATCGAATGCCGGGTCGACGATGCGCGCATGATCGAATGGCTCGCAGCCATCAATCACGCGCCGACCCAGACCTGCGTCACCGCCGAGCATGCGATGCTCGCGGTGCTCGACGGCTCGTGCCGCACGCCGATCGCGGGCCACGCGATCTTCGACAAGGACGGCGCGCTGTACCTGCGCGGCCTGATCGCCAAGCCCGACGGCTCCGAGCTGATCGCAACCGATCGCACCGGTCCAGAGTGCGACGCCGAAGCGATGGGCCGCGAAGCCGGCGAAGAGCTGAAGCGCCGCGGCGGCCCGGGGTTTCTCGCGAGCTAACGCCTCTCGTCGACGACGGGAGGTCTCGACCGCCTCGTGCCCCTTCACTACAGTCCCCGCATGGGGCGCGTCGCCTTCCTGCTTGCTTTCTGCCTGCTCGCCGCGTGCCAGTCCGCGCCTGTGACCGGGCGTTCGCAGATGATGCTGGTGAGCGAGGACGAAGAGCGCCAGCTCGGCGCGCGGGCCTATGTTCAGGTATTGTCGCGCGAGCAGCCGTCGCATAGCGTCGAGCTCAATTCGATGGTCGAGCGGGTCGGCCATGGTATCGCCGGCGCCGCCGAGCATCCGCCGACCGACATGTGGAAGGCGCCGCACTACCGCTGGGAATTCCATACCCTCGCCAAGAACCAGGCGAACGCCTTCTGTCTGCCAGGCGGCAAGATCGCGGTCTATTCGGGCATCCTCTCGGTCGCCCATACCGACGGCGAGCTGGCCGCCGTGATCGGCCACGAGGTGGCGCATGCGCTGGCCCGGCACAGCGCCGAGCGGTTGAGCGACCAGAAACTGCTGGCGGGCGGCCTGCTGCTGGCGAGCATCGCCGCCTCCGTCGCCACCAGCCGCAGCACCTCGGGCACCGCCGGCATTGCCGCGCCCATGGCGATCGCGGCGCTGGGCGCCGGCGCCTCGGTGGGCATCCTGATGCCGATGTCGCGCTCCCAGGAATCCGAAGCCGACCATATCGGCCTGGTGCTGATGGCGCTGGCCGGCTACGACCCGCACGAGGCCCTCGCCCTGTGGAAACGCATGCGCGCACTGGACCACAACAAGTCTTCCTCCTCGCAATGGTTCAGCACCCATCCGACCAACGACGCGCGGATCGCCGACATCAAGCGCTGGCTGCCCGAGGCGATGAAGTACTACCGTCCGCGCAATGACTGACCGCCTCGAATACGATGCAACGGGCCTCGCCTGCCCGCTGCCGGTGCTGCGCGCCAACCGCAAGATGCGCGAGCTCGACCCCGGCGGGTTGCTGACCGTGCGCGCCACCGATAAAGCCGCCGAACAGGATTTCCCCGCATACTGCCGCCAGACCGGCCACGAATTGGTCTCTACGGCACGCGAGGGCGATGTGCTGGTTTTTGTGATCAGGAAGAAAGCATGAGTAACTTCAAGACGATCGATTCCGAACGCGTCCAGGGCAAGCGGGTGCTGGTCCGCGTCGACCTCAACGTGCCGATGAAGAACGGCAAGGTGACCGATGCCACCCGTATCGAGCGCGCCGCGCCGACAATCAGGGAGCTCGCCGACAAGGGCGCCAAGGTTGTCGTGCTCAGCCACTTCGGCCGACCCGACGGCAAGCGCGTGCCCGAGATGTCGCTCAAGCCGCTGGTCGAACCGCTCGCCAAGGCGCTCGGCAAGCCGGTCGCCTTCGCCGACGACTGCGTGGGCCCCGAGGCCGAGTCGGCGGTGAAGGCGCTCAAGCCCGGCGACGTGCTGCTGCTGGAGAATCTCCGCTTCCACAAGGAGGAGGAGAAGAACGACAAGGGCTTCGTCGACCAGCTCGCAGCGCTGGGCGACATCTACGTGAACGACGCCTTCTCGGCGGCGCATCGCGCGCACGCCTCGACCGAGGGCGTGGCCCATCGCCTGCCCGCGCTCGCCGGCCGGCTGATGCAGGCCGAGCTCGAGGCGCTCGGCAAGGCGCTCGGCAATCCCAAGCGGCCGGTCGTGGCGATCGTCGGCGGCGCCAAGGTCTCGACCAAGCTCGAGCTGCTCGGCAACCTGGTCGGCAGGGTCGACAAGCTGATCATCGGCGGCGGCATGGCCAACACTTTCCTGCTGGCGCAGGGCATCAAGGTCGGCAAGTCGCTGGCCGAGAAGGACCTCGGCAAGACCGCGCTGGAGATCCTCGACAAGGCGAAGGCCGCCAAGTGCGACGTGCTGCTGCCGGTCGACGCGGTAGTCGCGGCCAAGTTCGAGGCCAACGCGCCGCACGAGGTGGTCGAGGCCCACGAATGCCCCGACGACAAGATGATCCTCGATGTCGGGCCGAAGTCGGTCGCGATCTACGAGGAGCATGTGAAGGGCTGCGCGACCCTGGTGTGGAACGGCCCGCTCGGCGCCTTCGAACTGACGCCGTTCGATCAAGGCACCGTGGCGCTCGCCAAGACGGTCGCCGACCTCACCGCGAAGGGCTCGCTGCTCTCGGTCGCAGGCGGTGGCGACACCGTCGCGGCGCTGGCCGCAGCCGGCGTCGAGGACAAGTTCTCCTACGTCTCGACCGCGGGCGGCGCCTTCCTCGAATGGATGGAAGGCAAGACCCTGCCCGGCGTCGCGGCGCTGATAAGGGCGGCGTAACTGCCATCCTGACATCCACTGCCACGCCCCGTGGCAGTGGTTCGTCTCAGGCGGGCCAACGTTTTGCGTCGTTTCTGCCATCCTGCCCGCACCCCCACCCCCGGCCTTCAATTTTCTCCCCTTCTTCTCCTTGAGATGTTTGTTAATCTATGATGTACATATGGTGTACTATCGGCCTTCTTCAAGGGACCGATGTGCTCTAGCCTCCCGTCATGAGTTCACCCGTTGTCCCCGACCGCCCGCGCCTGCCGTGGGATCCGCCCGACCATTTCGAGAAGCGCGTCCCCGAGGGCGATAACCGCGAGCGGCTGGTCTGCGGGCGCTGCGAGTTCATCCACTACCAGAACCCCAAGATCGTCGCGGGTGCGGTCTGTACGTGGAACGACAACGGGAAGGAAAAGATCCTGATCGCCAAGCGTGCGATCGAGCCGCGCAAGGGCTCCTGGACTTTGCCCGCGGGCTACATGGAACTGGGCGAGACGACCGAGCAGGCCGCCCAGCGCGAGGCGCGCGAGGAAGCCTGCGCTGTTATCGAGATCGAGCGGCTGCTGGCGATGTACAGCGTCGCCCGCATCGGCCAGGTCCAGATCATGTATCGCGCGCGGCTGGTGAGCGCCGACATCGCCGCCGGCCCCGAGAGCGAGGAAGTGGCGCTGGTCGACTTCGCGGACATCCCGTGGGATCAGCTCGCCTTCCCGACCGTGGTCTGGGCGCTCGCCCACTTCCACGAGTCGCGCAGCAAGACGGAGTTCGCGACCTATTCCAATCCGACCGGCGATCTCGCGAGGATGTGGCCGCCACGCAAACCTGCCGGGCTCTAGAGGATTCTCTTTTCACCAGCGCCCGCTTCCCATGAGAGGAGGCGCCCGTCATGCGGATCCTGATATTGGCACCGCCAGGCGTGCAATCATTGGACGTCGTCGGACCGGCAGAGGTTTTCTGGGAAGCCGCCCGGCGCCTGGGCGACGAAAATGCGTACAGGATTGAAATCGTCGGCACGCATGCGGGACCGATTCCTGGAACCGGTTCGTTGCGCTTCTTGCCGGATCGGACAATCGATGCGCCCGACATCGAAGCGGATACGCTCCTTGTTGGAGGCGACCCCCGGCTACCGCCATTTGTCGATCCTGAAGTGACCGCCTGGATCATGCGAGTCGCCCCCAAGGTCCGTCGCTACGGCTCGATTTGCACCGGCGCCTTCTTTCTTGCCGCGGCCGGACTATTGGACGGTCGGCAGGTCACGACACACTGGGAATGTGCTGCTGAACTCGCGCGCCGGTACCCGAAAGTGCGCGTGGAGTCGGACCGCATCTTCATCAGGGACGGTTCCCTTTGCACGGCCGCGGGTGTCAGCGCAGGCATGGATCTGGCGCTTGCGCTGGTGGAAGAAGACTTTGGTCGTGAGCTGGCACTCGCCGTCGCCCGCTACATGGTCCTGTTCCTGAAGCGCCCCGGTGGGCAGTCGCAGTTCTCGACGCATCTCGCGGCACAGTTGACTGGAAAGTCCTCCATCCAAAAGGTGCAGCAGTGGATACTGGATAACCTCAATCGGGATGCTTCGATCGAGACGCTGGCTAAGCAAGCCCAGATGAGCACGCGAAGCTTTACTCGTACCTTTCATCGAGAGGCGGGGATGACCCCCGCGGAGTTCGTCCATCGAGCGCGTCTGGATGCGGCTCGTCGCCTTCTGGAAGACTCCTCTGCCTCGTTGAAGAGCATCGCGCGCGACGCCGGCTTCGGCAGCACGGATGGGATGCGCCGGGCCTTCCGCAAGTCCATTGGCGTGGGTCCCGCGGATTATCGCGGGCGTTTCGGCCACCACTAGAGTCGACTGGCCAGAATCGGCTCTGGTTTGGCCTGAATTGCGCACGGTCTGCCGTTCCCGGCCACGCCACCCAACGTTAAATATGCCGCAAGACGTGAAGGTCGGCCGGCGCTCACCGGACCGCGAACCGCTCTTCAGATCGATTGGCATTTGGAGCATTCACCATGATCCGAACCACTTGTGCCGCCCCCGACGCCGCCAGCGACTCCCGTATCGATCCTCAGGCTCGAACCGCTTCGTCTATGATGGCCTGGCGCGTGCATGAGTACGGGCAACCGGGCGTCATGAGGTTCGAGCGCATTCCCCGCCCCGATCCCGGGCGCGATGAAGTCCTCGTGAAGGTCAGGGCCGCGAGCGTAGGTCCATGGGACGGCTGGATCAGGGCCGGGCGGAGTGCCTTGCCGCAACCGCTGCCCCTGACGCTGGGCTCAGATTTGGCGGGTGAAATCGTTGCCGTAGGGCCAGGCGTTTCGAGACCGCGCATGGGAGAGCAGATCTATGGCGTGACGAACCCTCAATTCGTCGGCGCCTATGCGGAGTACGCTCTGGCTTCGGCGGGGATGGTTTCGAGCAAGCCCAAGTCGCTCAGCTTCATCGAAGCAGCCGCCGTGCCGGTCGTTGCCGTAACGGCTCGGCAAGCCTTGTTCGACCACGCCAAGCTCACGACAGGGCAAACGGTCGTGATTCATGGAGCTGCCGGAAGCGTTGGAGCCTATGCGGTTCAACTCGCGCATCAGGCAGGTCTGCATACCATTGCGACCGCGTCGGGAGGTGATGCGGCTCTCGTTCGCGGCCTCGGGGCAGACACGGTGATCGACTACAGGACCGAGCCCTTCGAGAACAGTGTTCGGGACGCGGATGCCGTGATCGATCTCGTTGGCGGCGACACGCAAAAGCGATCGTTTCAAGTTCTGCGTCGAGGCGGCAGGCTGATTTCGGCGGTCTCCGAGCCCGATCAGGATCTCGCGCAAAGGCATGGCGTCGCCGCTGCATTCTTCCTGGTCAATGTGACGACCGAAGAGTTGGCAGGGATTGCCAGGCTCATCGACGACGGAAAGCTCCGCGTCGGAGTCGGCGCGATCCTGCCCCTCGCCGAGGCGCGTCTGGCTCACTTGATGCTGGAAGGCCGGCAGCCTCACCCGAAGGGAAAGATCGTCCTGGCCGATGCTCCCGCCCGCCTGATTTGAAGAGCAGCCGAGGCAAGTCCCATGTCCAACCTCTCCTCCGCCCTCGTCATTCCCGATTCGATCCTCGCAAAGGAGGCCACGGGCATCCTGCGCGAGTATTCGAGCGATCTGCTCTTCAACCATTCCGTTCGGGTCTATCTGTTCGCCGCCGAGCAGGGCCGTCGGCAAAAGCTGCGGTTCGATGCAGAACTCCTGTACGTCGCCGCGGCATTTCATGATCTCGGGCTGAACAGGAAGTTCTCGAGCGCGAACGAACGGTTCGAGATCGACGGCGCAAATGCCGCCCGTCAATTCCTCAGCGTGCACGACGTCCCGGAAGAGCAGATACAAGCCGTTTGGGAAGCCATCGCGCTGCACACGACCCCCGGTATCCCTCGGTACATGCGGCCGGAGGTCGCTCTACTGTCTTCGGGCGTTGGCCTCGACGTGCTCGGAAGAGGGTTCGACGAGTTCCCCTCGGATGTGCGCGAACAAATCGTCGCCACCTACCCGCGCAAGCATTTCAAGGAAGGCTTCATCGAGGAGTACTTCGCCGGCTTTGCGCACAAGCCCGCCACGACGTACGGCACCGTGAACGCCGGCGTCGTCGAACGCCACATCGCCGGCTATCGGAGCCCCAACGCCTGCGATTTGATCACCGGATCTCCCTTCCCGGATTCCGAATAGCGAGTCGAGCCGTGAGGTCTCTCCATGGTTGGATCGCTGACGTCCCTCATCTGGCTGACCCTCGGCGCTTTCGCGATCGGCACTGAGGGCTTCATGATCGCCGGACTGCTGCCGGCCCTGGCACACGACCTCAATGTGAGCCTACCCGCGGCGGGCCATCTGGTAACGGCCTTCTCCCTTGCCTATGCCGTTGGCGCCCCGGTCCTGGCCGTGCTGACAGCGGGACTGGAGCGCAAGCGCCTGCTGGCTTTCGCCATGGCTGGCTTCGCCTTTGCCAACCTGCTCGCCGCGTTGGCGCCCGGCTATGCGGGGCTTATGGGCGCGCGCCTGCTGCTGGCTCTGTCCGCGGCAAGCTTCATGCCGGCCGCCGGCGGATATGCTGCCGGGTTGGGAGGGTCGGAGCGCCATGGCCGCGCCCTGTCCATGGTCATCGGGGGGCTGACGGTCGCCATCATCGCCGGCGTGCCACTGGGCGTGCTGCTGGGAGCTGCCTTCGGCTGGCGTGCCACCTTTCTTGGCGTCGGTGGGATGGCGGCATTTTCACTGGTTGGCATTCTCGCCTGGCTGCCGCGACAGCAGCCGAGTGCCATGGCCAGCCTGGGTAAGCGCATGGCTCTGGCCAGGCGCACCGATATTCTGACGATATTGGCGGTCACAGTGCTGACCGTCGCCAGCACCTTCACGGTCTATACCTATCTCGGCGTCTTCATGCATGTGGTCACCGGCCTCGACCCTCGGGGCCTGGCGGTCGTGCTGCTGGGCTTCGGCGTAGCGAGTGCGATCGGCACCCGCGTCGGCGGCAGCGCGACGGACCTTTGGGGTGCGCGAACCACGGTCATTTGTGGCTGTGGTCTTGTCTTGTCGGCTTACGTTGCCCTCGTATTGGGCGCCACGCTCCAGCAGGCGTCGATGGCGGTCCTGATACCGGCCATCCTGCTTTGGGGCTTTGCCAGCTGGGCCGTGACGACGGCGCAGCAGGCGCGGCTGGTCGCCCTCGCCCCGGACCTTGCTCCCATCGGCCTTTCGATCAACTCTTCGGCCATCTACCTCGGTAGTGCAGTCGGCGCGTCAGTGGGGGCGATCGTAATCGCCGACGATGCAGTTCGGATGCTCGGCGGCGTTGCTGCGTGCATGAGCCTGGCTGCATTACTGGTCGTGCTGCTTGACTCCAGAAGGGGCCACAAGCGTGCGGGCAGGGCGCCATGATTCGATTTCCCTCCCCCGCGCAACGGGGGGAGGGAAAATGAGATGAGCGCGTGAGGAAGGATTAGCCTTACGACGCGGGGACGGCGATCGCCTTCACCTCGAGGAAGTCTTCCATGCCGTACTTGCCCCACTCGCGGCCGTTGCCGGACTGCTTGTAGCCGCCGAACGGGGCGGTGCGCTCGTTCGGGACGCCGTTGAGGTTGATGTTGCCGGCGCGGATCTGCCGGCCGACGCGGTTGGCGCTTTCGACCGAGCCGGCGGAGACGTAGCCGGCGAGGCCGTAGGGCGTGTCGTTGGCGATCTTGACCGCTTCGGCTTCGTCCTTGGCGCCGAGGATGGTGATCACCGG